>JACRAM010000054.1 GCA_016213405.1 Bacteroidota bacterium | reverse complement strand
CATTTTCTCTGCGGCTCTCCGCGTGTTGTTTTCTCTGTGTTCTCTGCGGTTAATCCCGTTGGATATGATTGTTGTAGACATAAACTTGTAACGAACAGATTATCCTACGGGATTAATTGCTTTTCTGCGTAACATCAGTTACTTGGATGAAAAATACAAAGGCGAAGGTATGAAAAGAGTTTTGCATTCAACCTGAGCATGGAACCTGAAACAAATTTCTAACTTCGCTATATGCCTTCTCCCAATACCAGTGTTGAAAATTTTACTTCGGAAGAAAAAAGACGACTTGTGTCCATCCTTAGAAAAAGATTGCTGATGAAAAGTTTTATTTACCTATCCATTATTGGCGGCACAATTTTCGTTCTTGTTTACTTTATGTTTTTTACAAAAGAGTTTGAAAGTCTCGCATTGCTTTATCTGGCTGTTGGAATCACCGCTGTCCTCTGTGGTCGTATTTACTTCGGAGAAGTTTCAGAATTTCTGAAAGAAACCCGTTCGCCCTTCAAAAAAATAGTACATACAAGAATTGTTAGACGCGATAAAGCCATTCTGACTATCGGCAACCAGCAATTCAAAAAAGAAGATATTCTTCTTGATGCCTCTGTGTTTGATGAACTTCAGGCAGGCGACCCTGTGAGTGTTGAGCATTCGGCAAAATCCCATATGATCTTCAGCATAAAAAGAATTTGAAATTTACTTTCTTTCTTTTATTAAATTTGTTTCCCAATTCAACGAATCTGCCAGCGGTTCTCAGGAAACTAAACTGTATGAAAAATACGAAATGAAAAAAGTTTTTCTGTCTTCTGTCTTCTGCCTTCTGTTTTCTCTTTTCTGTTTCTCTCAGGATGTAAAATTCTCGCGCATCGGTTCCGATGAGGGGCTTTCACAGGCATCAGTCAATTGCATTTTGCAGGACAGCAAAGGATACATGTGGTTTGGCACTCAGGATGGTCTGAACAAATATAACGGATATGAAATGATTGTTTACAAGAACGATCCTTCCGATTCCAACTCCCTTTCCAGCAATTATATTGAATGTTTGTATGAAGACAGAAAAGGAACCATCTGGATTGGCACCAGCGGTGGAGGATTGAATGCGTTTAACCCTGTTCTTAACCGCTTCACCCGGTTTCAGCACGACCCTGAAAGAAAAAATTCTCTCAGCCACAACGAAGTGAAATGCATTTATGAAGATATAAAAGGAACCTATTGGGTGGGCACCACGTATGGTTTGAATTCTTTCAATGGCAAGACCAATGAATTCAAAACATTCATTCATAAAGAAGAAGATACGCTTTCGTTAAACGGGTTTAAAGTGCAGGTTATTTTTGAAGACAAAAAGAAGAATTTATGGATTGGAACCTATGATGGCGGATTAAATCTTTTTGACAGAGAGAAAGAAACATTTCATTGGTATATTGATAATTCAGCCGGTGAGGATGTTGAATTTTTTAATCGTGTAAAAGACATCGCTCAGGATGAATCCGACATTCTCTGGATTGCAACTGATAATGGCGGACTTGTTTCATTTAATCCCTCCACTAAAAAATTTCTTCAGCGCCTTATTCATGACAAGAGTAATGTAGAAAACAGCATTTCGGATAACCGCGTATTTTCATTGTGCACGGATACTAAAGATGTTTTATGGCTGGGTACAAAAAGCGGAGGAGTGTCGTGCTACAACAAGCAGATGCGTTCGTTCGCTTCGTACCGGCATAATGAATATGATTTTCAAAGCTTGAGCAACGATGAAGTTAACTGCGTATATCGGGATAGAGAAGGAAACATCTGGATAGGAACAGAAGCGGGAGGTGTAAGCGTTTACTTTCCCAACGCTGCCCGGTTCAAGCACTATCACCGCGATATGTCAAACGAGAATTCTTTTCTTTCCAACACCATCATGTCCATTCTTCAGGATTCAGAGGGTTTGATTTGGGTGGGAACATCGCAGGGAGGAATCACCACCATTGACCGGCTGAATCATAAATTCAATGTTACCGGAAAAGAAAACGCTCTTTCAACTGCAAAAAATAATTCTGTGCTTTCTCTCTTTGAAGATAAAGACGGATTGATTTGGGTTGGCACTCAGGGCGGAGGAGTAAATGTGCTGGATAAAAAAACAGGCAAGACAGAACATGTAATTGACGGAGGCGCGGCTATTCGAATTGTTCAGGGGCATGGCAACATAATATGGATAGGCATTTTCGGGAGCACCGGACTTTATGCGTATGACAAAACCTCAAAAAATCTTACGAAGTACAGCACAGAAGAAGGGCTTTCTTCCAACAGAATTTATTGTGTGCATGAAGATAAAGACAGAAAGGTTTGGATTGGCACTTCTGACGGAGGATTGAATATGCTTGATTTTAATACCGGCAAAATAAAAATATACCAGCATCAGGATGCCTCTAACTCTATCAGCAGTAATAAGGTTTATTGCCTTTATGACGACCGGAAAGGAAACATGTGGATTGGCACTTCAAACGGACTTAACAAATTTGAAATCAAAAGCCAAACCTTCACGCAGTATTATGAAAAAGATGGTTTGCCCAACTCATCAATAGCAGGAATTCAAGGAGATAAAAGAGGAAACCTATGGATAAGCACCAATAAAGGGCTCACACGTTTTAATCCCAATATTGAAAACAAAGAGGGCTCGGCTTTCAAGAATTTTTCCACGTATGATGGATTGCAGGGTGACGAATTCAACCAGGGCGCCTACTTCCAGAATAAAAAAACAGGCGAAATGTTTTTTGGAGGAATAAACGGATTCAATTCCTTTTACCCCGATAATATTTCCAGCAACAATCACATTCCCGCAGTTTATATCACTTCGTTTAAAAAATTCGGAAAAGAAGTTACGCTTGATTCAGCCATCAGCGATAAAAAATTTATTGAACTTTCTTTCCGTGATAATTTTATTTCGTTTGAGTTTGTTGCGCTCGATTATAATTTCCCCGCCAAAAACAAATACTCCTATACCATGGACGGGCTCGATAACGACTGGTCGCCTCCTTCCACCAGAAGATATGTCAGCTACACCAATCTTCCAGGCGGCAATTATGTGTTTCGCGTGAAAGGCTCTAACAGCGATGGATTATGGAACGATGAAGGAGTTGCCATTTACATTACCATTGTCCCACCCTGGTGGAAGACAAATGCTTTTTATGCTTTCTCCGTTTTATTTTCTATTGCGTTTGTTTTCGGATTCATCCGCTATCGCACCGCATCCATTCAAAAGGAGAAAAAAATATTGGAGCAGAAAGTGGCGGAACGAACAGCCGAACTGGCGCAAAAAAACTTTGACATTACCAGCAGCATACAATATGCCAAAAGAATTCAGGATGCAATTCTTCCCACCAAGGACCAAATCCAAAAACATTTTCCCGAATCATTTGTTCTCTTCAAGCCGAAAGATATTGTGAGCGGTGATTTTTATTGGTTTGGCGAAAAGAACGGAAGAAAGATTGCCGCCTGCGTAGATTGCACGGGGCATGGTGTGCCGGGCGCGTTCATGAGCATGATAGGAACCAACCTGCTAAACCAGATAATTCTTGAAAACGGAATGACAGAGCCTGCCGCTATTTTATCCTCGCTCAATCAAGGCGTGCGTTCAGCATTAAAACAAGGCGAGCAAACCGATATTGAAACCACCGATGGAATGGACATCGCATTAGTTAGTGTGGAGTTTGGAGAAGGGGGTTCGGAGAAGAACAATCCTCAACTCCGAACTCCCAACTCCCAACTCCAAACTCAAGTGCAATTCTCAAGCGCCCTCAGGCATCTCATCATCATCAGCGATAACAAACTTGAAAAAATTGACGGCAACAAGTTTCCCATAGGCGGAGCGCAGTTGGATACAGAACGGATTTTTACCAACCATCTTAAATTTTTGAAGAAAGGAGATACCGTGTATATGTTTTCTGACGGCTATGCCGACCAGTTTGGTGGCGAGAAAGGCAAAAAGTTTATGATCAAACGGCTTCACCAAATGCTCGTGTCTTTCAGCGTTCTGCCCATGCCCGAACAAAAAGTATTGCTCGAAAAAGAACTGGAAACGTGGAAAGGAAATCATTCGCAGGTTGATGACGTGCTGGTAATAGGCATTAGAATATAGTGAGACAGGAATGTTCTGGCAAATAAGGTTTGAAGAAATCCCGCTCTTAGGCGAGTGTTGACGATATCTTGGTTATAGGAATTAGAGTTTAAATTGGCATTTTGTATTTAGAATCTATTTCGTACTTTTGACAAATTTTTAAAACACCTAATCATGAACGTAGTTCTCTGTTTTGAAGTCAGCGCAAAGCAAGATCAGGTAAGGCAAGAACTTGCTTCAAAAGGATATATGTCAAACTGGAAAGTTAAAAGAGGCAGCAGAGATGAAATAACCTATCATCTCCCTTCAAACTTATTGTGGAAAAAGGGCAAGGATATGAGCCCAACAAAAGCAAAAGAAGAATTGAAAAAAGCTGCTAATGCATTGAATGTAAAAGTCACCCGTGCCGTTGCTCTTGTCGTTAGCAGGTGGGATGGCATGACAGGCACACCCGTTGGTTCAGGAACTTTAGCAATAGAAACTTCCGAAGCATAACATCTGTTTCATAATTGATTTCACCAATGAAAAAATATCTGATTGTTTACCCCGTTGGAAATTCTTCCTACGGGGTTTATTGTTTATTGTTTACTGTTTACTGTTTATTGCTCACTGTTAACTCCTGCAAAAAGAAAGAACCCGATACCGATACCCAGGCATCAACTGATAACAGCATTGCCGAAGGAGAATTCTCCCGCATGTTTATCGTAACAAACAGCATTGCTGTGAACGACAGCGGTGTTCAGAAAGGAAGCTATATCCCTCCTGTTCCCTCAAACTATTGTCCTGACTCATGGACTGATTCCGCAGATGTTGCTGACGGATTTCCTATTACCATGTGGATACAATATGGCGCTGATACCAATTACGATGGCACTTTTGATTACGGATGCAACACACCGGGAGAAAAAGTAAGGATGGGAACTGTAAAAGCGGTCTTCAGCGCGCCATGGAGCCAAAACGGTTCCAACGTTACTATGGATTTGATAGATTATTATGTAAGCGGAGTCAAGTACGAAGGAACTATCTCTGTCACTAAAAATTCTGCCACCTCTTTCACACAAACTGTTACAAACGGAAAAGCCGGTAATGGAAGCTGGACTATTCTTTGGAACTGCTCGCGCACCCTTACGGTGGATATTGGAGACCCTTCAGTACCCGGAGACGATTTCAGTCTCGTGAGCGGAACAGCAAATGGCACCGACCGTAATGGCAAAGCTTTTTCTGTTGACATTACTTCTCCCCTGAGAAGAGAAATGGCCTGCCGTTGGATTGTGTCCGGTGCCATGACTATTAAGATTGACGGCAAAAAAGATCGTTCTGTTGATTTTGGCAACGGCACCTGCGATGACAGAGCAACCGTTACTATAGATGGCAATACCTTTGAGTTTGCACTTCAATAAATATTTGTAAAGCGTGTATAAATAATTAATTCCTATATTTGTTTTCCTATCCCGGTAGTTATCGGGAGGAAATAACGAAGTAACCGTCTATGATGCTCGACATTTACGATTTTTACGACAAGATGGAACGCAACAATATATTGCTTTCCTTCAAGGGCGATATTACCTCTGAGCTCCTTACTTCCATTCTGCAAATCATGGAGTCAAAATTGGAAAACCTTCAGGAAGAACCCAAAGTAAAAAAGAAAGTATACAACGTGTTGGTAGAATGCCTCCAGAATCTTTATCACCACATGGATGAAGTGGATGCCTCAACCGACAGAACACGTTCCGCTATTTTCATGATTGGAAAACTTGAAAGCCAATACACCATCATAACCGGTAACTATATCCGCTCGGAAAATGTGGAGGGGTTAGATACCCGCCTTGCTGAAATCAACTCTCTTAGCCAGGACGAATTAAAAGAGTACTACAAAAAAGTCCTTGCTAACGGAGAAATGTCAGCCAAAGGCGGTGGAGGATTAGGAATGATTGACATTGCAAGAAAAACAGGTCAGAAGTTGAGCTACTCCTTCATGCCTATTGACGACAAATATTCATTCTTCAGTTTAAATATTAAAATATAATATCATCCTATCACTATGGAAAAAATAAACATTGAATCAACTCCTAAAACGCCATCCATCAACTTTGATTTTGAGAAGGGGTTTTTGGAAATTAAAGGAAGGTCCATCCCTGAAAATTCAATTGAGTTCTATAAACCCATTGTTGAATCACTTGAGAAATACGGAAGCACTCCAAACGATGTAACTACTGTAAACATACAACTTGAATATTTTAACACAAGTTCATCCAAATGCATATTGGATGTATTTAAAAAATTAGAATCAATTCACAAAGGGGGAAACCAATTAGTGATTAACTGGTATTACGAACAGGATGATGAAGACATGTTGGAAGCGGGTGAAGATTATCAGGCAATCATTAACGTGCCTTTCAAAATGATTCAGATAGAAGAGTAAAATCTACGAAATACGAATTTCACGAATTACGAAAGCCCCGATCCAAAACTTGGTCGGGGTTTTTCTTTAACCACAAACTGTAGACCGTAAACTGGAAACCGTTTTTACATCGGATCCACATCTGCCAGCACTTTCACGTATTTGAACGCGGGAGTTTTCTGTAATTCCAAAATCACCGAATTGATTTTTTCTTTTGTCTTGTTGGCTGATTCTTCTTTGGCAATCTTTATCACTAGCTTTTTGTGATAGGTATTTTTTATTCTCGGTATCATCGGAAACTCAGGTCCCAGCACTCTTTTGCCGAATGCTTTCTTCAATTCATTTCCGAATTCATCCGCAAAGGCATTTACTTTGTGAACATCTTTATCTGTTACTGTTAATTCAATGAGGCGGTAAAAAGGCGGGTAGTGAAAGTTTTTCCGATGCTCAATTTCTTCTGCATACATTTTTACAAAATCATTATTGATCACATGTTGTATGATGTGATGTGATGGAGAATAGGTTTGTATGATGACTTTTCCGCGCTTTGATTTTCTTCCGGCTCTTCCTGCCACCTGCAGCAGCAGTTGAAAACTTCTTTCGTGCGAGCGGAAATCAGGGAAGTTCATTGCCTGATCAGCGCTGAGGATTCCCACCGTGCTCACGTTTTCAAAATCAAGTCCCTTCGTTACCATTTGTGTTCCGACAAGAATGTCTATGTTCTGTTCTTCAAAATCATTTATCAGGCGCTGGTGTGCGTGTTTTGTTCGCGTGGAATCGTAATCCATTCTGGCAATTCTTGCTTCAGGAAAAAAGAGTTGAAGTGCCTCTTCAATTTTTTCCGTTCCAAAATTTTTCATCAGAACATCCGGGCTTCCGCACGCATTACAGGAAGAGGGGACAGGCGTCATGTATCCGCAATAGTGGCATCGCAACTGCGCGCCTGCTTTGTGATACACTAAACTTACATCGCAGTTTTTGCACCGGGGAACCCATCCGCAGGTTTTGCATTCAAGGTGTGGAGCAAATCCTCTGCGGTTCTGAAAAACAATTACTTGCTCTTTGTTCTTCAATGCAGTCTCTATATTTTCCATCAGAAGCGGGGAGAAGTGAGATTTCATTTTCCTGCGCTTTGTATCATCTTTAATATCTGCTGTAAGGATTTCAGGCATCTGCACTCCGCCAAAGCGAGTGGGAAGTTCAACAAATCCATATTTTTTGTTCTGCGAATTGAAATAACTTTCAACAGAAGGAGTAGCGGAGCCAAGCAAAACTTTTGCTTTGTGAATATAAGCCAGCATAATGGCTGTATCTCTCGCATTATATCTTGGCGCAGGATCAAACTGTTTGTAAGATGAATCATGTTCTTCATCCACAATCACCAAACCAAGATTTGAATAGGGAAGAAACAATGCCGAACGTGCGCCAAGTATTACATTGAATTTATTATTTACTTTATCTTTCTTGTGATTTGCGACTTGAAACTTAATTATTTGATTCCATATTTCCACTCTTTCATTCTCATTAAACCTTGAATGGTAAACCCCAAGTGCGTCTCCGAAATATTTTTTTATTCTGCTTACTACTTGTGTTGTAAGGGCAATTTCAGGAAGGAGATACAAAACCTGTTTGCCCTGCTTTACTATTTCTTCTATGAGTTTTACATAGATTTCAGTTTTGCCGCTGGAAGTTACTCCGTGAAATAAAGTAACATCTTTCGCTTTCCATTCTTCTTTTATTTTTTCAAGAGCAGTGGATTGCTCTTCAGAAAGGGACTTACTTCCTGCCGATGCATCCAGATGAGCAAACCTGCCGGTTTCTTTTTCATACACCTCCAGCACATTTTTTTTCTTCAGCGCATCAATCACAGCGGGTGAAGCATCTTTTCTTTTCAGAAGCTCTGATTTCTTAATTTCTTTCTGCACAGCAGATAAATGCACAAACTCCATCAACACTTCCAGTTGTTTAAATGCTTTTTTCTCCAGCTCGTCAAAAATAGTTTTTAAATTTTCTTCATCCGATGCATGTTTTGTCAGCCGAACAAATTCTTCCACCTTTGGTTTAAATTTTTCTTTTAACTCTTCGTAAATACAAACAACTCCTTTTTCAAGTAATGATTTCACTACTGAATGTGCAGATTTGTTCTGAACAATCTCTTCCGCATCACTCATTGTCAGGATTTTATTTTTCTCAAGGGCTTCACAAATAAGAAATTCATCATCTGACAATTCTGGATTCTGAATTCTGAATTCCGTATTTTGTATTATCCTCGTTTCGCTTGCCAGCTTTAGCCCTGAAGGAAGCGCAGCGTTCATTACTTCGCCAATTGTGCACATGTAATAATCCGAGATCCATTTCCAGAGGTCAAATTGTTTTTCGTTTACAATCGGTTCTGCGTCAAGAATGCTTTCAAGTTGTTTGGTTTTATATTCGGGTTTGTTGCTATGAACATTTCTTACAAGAGCAGTATAAAGTTTTTTTTGCCCGAACTGCACTACAACTCTTTGTCCTGATATAATTGTTTTCTGTAAGGATTCCGGAATGGAATACGTATAGAGATTAGGAACCGCAAGCGGCAGAATTACGTCAGCAAATAATTCTTTTTCCATGGAAACAAATATAGGGAATAGAAGCTAAGAGTTAATTTGGAATTCTCCACGACAGGCCGGCACTCAGATACAAATGAGTGGAATATTCATTCAATGCAATTCCTGATGAGCAGTCAAGTTGAATGTTTATTTTTGGGAGAAACGTAATTCCTGCGTCAAACTGATGATGAGGAAAACTACGATCAGCAACATCGCCAAAAATTTCTATGTATGAAGCAAACCTTTCTCCTATAGAGAATGCGCTAGTCAGAGTATATATATAGGTAAATATTTTTTGATCCTCATTCCATTCTCCTCCAAGATTATATCCTAAATCAATTTTTCTTGACAATGTATGCGACATGGAAAACCTGAAGTCAAACGGAGTGGCGACAGCATAAATTTTTCTGCTATCTCTGTTAAAATGAAAAATGAATGCTGTTTGAGGAAGAAATTTATTTTCCTTTAATAGGTAGGCTTTTACTCCTAATGAAACAGGACTGAATCCTTCTGTTTTATAAGTCAGCGAGTCGGTTTTTGATTCTGATTTGTAATATTCTCCGGCAATGATTCTGACCTCTAGTTTTTTGAATGCGCCAATTCTTATAAGTGAAGTTGGGAAGTACAAGACAGATTCATCATCCGATTCATAAACAATACCTGTTTCTATTTGAATTGTTTTTCGTGGTATAACTGATGAGCATTCGGTCTGGTCAGGTCTGTCTGTTTCAATATCTATTAATTCCTGTGAAAAAAGCTGCATTGAAGCCAAAAATAAAATCGTCAGAGATGTTAACTTTAACATGTTTAAATATATCTAATTAAATATTTAGACAAATCTAAAAAATTATTACATTTACCAATAAATTATTTTTCATGAACTCATTAGCAGAAGAAAATTACCTGAAGGCAATCTATAAGATTGCTGAGAGTGGTGACGGCTTTATCACCACTAACGATATAGCCAGAAGGATAAATACTTCTGCCGCTTCTGTCACCGACATGCTCAAGAAGCTTTCAAGAAAAAAACTTATCCGCTATAAAAAATATAACGGGCTCTCTCTCTCTGAATCCGGGAGGAAAGTCGCACTCGGTGTAATACGCAAGCACCGCCTATGGGAAATGTTCCTGGTGAAGGTTTTAAAATTCAAATGGGATGAAGTACATGAAGTAGCTGAACAACTGGAGCATATCCGCTCTGAGAAATTAGTTCAGCATATTGATAAGGTATTACAGTTCCCGAAATTTGATCCGCACGGTGATCCGATTCCGGATTCAAGCGGGAAATTTATTTTATCGAAAGAGAAATCACTTTTTCTTTCAGAAGCCAAGCGAGACAGTAACTATATAATGAAAGGCGTGATTGACCACACGAGCGCTTTTCTTAATCTCCTTGATAAATCAGGAATTATTTTAGGAAGCAAAATAAAAGTGAAAGATATTCAGCCCTATGATAAATCACTGGCAATTCTTCTTAATGGAAAGAAACGCTTATTCATCAGTAATCAAATAGCAAAAAACATTCTGGTTTCCTGTGTTATCAATAGAAAAAAATAAGCAAAGAAAATCGCTAGACGATGTTCACTCTACGGTGGACACGGCAAAGTATTCAGGATTCTGGAAAAAACTTTTTGCATTTGTAGGTCCAGCCTATCTTATCAGCGTTGGCTACATGGATCCCGGCAACTGGGCTACTGATATTGCAGGTGGAAGCAAGTTTGGTTACGCGTTGGTTTGGGTTCTTATCATGAGCAACCTGATGGCGCTGTTGCTTCAGAGTCTGAGCGCGCGTTTAGGTTTAGTTCGCGGATTGGATTTGGCGCAGGCATCTCGCGAAGCCTATCACCCCGTAATAAATTTTTTTAACTGGATACTCTGTGAAATTGCTATTGCCGCCTGTGATTTAGCTGAAGTAATCGGAATGGCGATTGGATTGCAATTGCTCTTTCATATTCCTTTACTTGTCGGAGTTTCCATTACCGTACTAGACACCATCCTGATTTTATTTCTTCAGCGATACGGAATGAGAAAGATGGAAGCTTTTATTATTGCCCTGATTCTTACTATGGGTTTTGCATTTATCTGTGAAATGATTTTTGCCCGGCCCGATGTTACAGGAATCGTGAAAGGATTTATTCCTTCCATTCCGAACTCCGATGCGCTGTATATCGCCATCGGAATAATCGGAGCAACCGTGATGCCTCATAATCTTTATCTGCATTCTGCGCTAGTGCAGACGAGAAAGTTTGAAAGAACATCTGAAGGAATCCGTTCCGCGATAAAATTTAATTTTATTGATACTGCTGTGGCGCTCAACATGGCATTGTTTGTGAATGGAGCCATTCTCATTCTTGCTGCGGCAGCTTTTTATAATTCAGGACTTACAGATGTCAGTGAAATACAGGATGCGCATAAACTTCTTGAAGGCATTCTGGGAACTAAATTCGCGCCCATACTTTTTGCAGTTGCGTTAATTGCTGCTGGGCAAAGTTCAACGCTTACGGGAACTTTATCCGGACAAATTGTGATGGAAGGATATTTGAATCTCCGCCTGCAGCCATGGCTGAGAAGATTAATCACCCGTTTGCTTGCCATCATTCCGGCATTTCTAACTATATATATTTTGGGAGAAGACAGCACAGGAGAATTGCTGGTGCTTAGCCAGGTGATTCTCAGTCTGCAGTTAGGATTTGCTGTGATTCCGCTCATTCATTTCACCAGCGATAAAATAAAGATGGGAGAATTTGTAATTAAGCCTTGGGTGAAAGTCTGTGCATGGCTCACAGCTGGAATAATTGTTTCGCTCAATGTAAAACTCGTGATTGAAACAATAATTGATTGGATTCAAAACAGTGAAAACTCAGTGCCAATTTATCTGATAGTTGTTCCTGTCGCATCTGCAGCAGGTGTTCTTCTTTTATATGTAAGCTTCTCTCCGTTCTTTAAGAAATATATTTTCCGAGAAACAAAAATTCCCCATGCGGAAGCAAAAAAACTTTCTATTCCTGCAGATATTCTATTTCCTGCTGAAAGCAAATACAAACGCGTTGCAGTTACGGTGGATTTTTCCTTTGCAGATTCCCGTGCTGTGAAAGAAGCGCTGGAGCAGGGAGGAAAGAATGCAGAATATATTCTCATTCACATAGTGGAAACCGCGGGCGCGTTGATGATGAGCGAAGACATTGCCGATTACGAAACTTCTGCCGATGCCGCCAGTTTGAAAAAATATGTGAAGCAGTTAACTCAACTTGGGCTCAAAGCAAACATGAAACTCGGATACGGAAATCCAAAACTTTCCATTCCTGATTTAGTAAAAGAAGTGAATGCTGATTTGCTGCTGATGGGCGCGCACGGACATGGCGCTCTCAAAGATTTAGCTTATGGAACCACACTTGAATCTGTCCGCCACAATGTGAAAATTCCTGTAATGATTGTGAGGGAGTAATTAATTCAAACCTGCCTTTATCCATTCTTTGTTAAGCCATTTCACCGCTTCTGTTTTTGAAGTGAACAACTGACTTGGGCGAGGGTGTTTGATAAACTTAAACATGAAATTTCCTATAATTCTCTGCGCGAGTGAGCGGATAACAATTGCCTGAGCCACTACGTGAGTGTAATGATTCTTCTGCATCGAAGTTTTCTGGGCTTTACTGGTAATAGAAGTATCCTGAGAAACAAGAACGAGTGAAAGATGTTTTTTCCCTTCTGTAATTTTTTTAGCTACTTCGTAAGATTCTTCTTCATGGTGAACGTCAATTTCCACATCACCTATCAACTCGCAGGTGAGAAGTTTTCCGTCAAAGGTGAAACGCATTGTTTCGGTGCTGGCTTCTTTCATGTACAAACGCAGGATTGTTCCTGATGGTGTAAATATAAAAAATCTGTATAAGGCAGAATTAATATCGTCTTCTATTTCCTGTTGACCAGATAAACCCCTCCGAGAATGACGAAGATGGAAAGGATTTGCCTTAAAGAAATTTCTTCTCCGTCAAAAAATCCCCAGAGAATTGCAACGATGGGAATCAGATACGTAACAGAAGAAGAAAAAAGCGTTCCGGTATTTTTCACAAGCAGGTTAAACAGCATCACCGAAAGTGCCGTTCCTCCTATGGCAAGAAGGGCAACATAACCCAGACTGCTCCAGAAAAGCGGATGATGAATGGCAGATGAAAAATCAGTGAACAAAAGATAAGCTCCGCCAAACGGTCCCACCAAAAGGATTGCCCAGCAGGTAGTGGTGATGGAATGATAATTACCTGCATATTGCCGGATAAAATTCACGCTCATTCCGTAAAGAATAGTGGCGATGATTACATACCCACCGTAATTAATATTTGTGCCAAGGTCAGAAAACTTTTCAGGAATTAATAACCCCACAGCGCCTACAAGCCCGATGAAGATGCCGATGATTTTATTCGCGCTCACCTTGGATTTAAACACCAATATGCCGATGAGGAGTGTGAAAAAAGGCGTGAGCCCGTTGAGCATTCCGGTGAGGGAAGAAGAAATGCCCGTTTCCGCTGCGGTGAAAAGAAAAGCGGGAATAAAATTTCCAAACAAGCCGATGCCAAGAAATTTCAGCCAGTCTTTCTTCTCTTTCACTTTTACATACCTGAATGCAAAAGGAATTATAAATAGAAAAGCGATAAACATTCTTAATCCCGCCACCTGCGAAGAAGTGAATACATCCAGTCCGCGCTTCATCAGGATGAATGAACTTCCCCAAACAAGCGCGAGGAGAAATAATATTGACCAGTTGAGGAATTTAGAATTCATGGAAAGCAAGGAAGAAAAATGGCACCTTCAGAAAGAGAGAAACATTAGGGATAAAATTCGTACTCGTACTTCAGCAGCGTTTCGGGCTCATCAAGGAAATTATTTTTGATAGCTTCTGTTCTGTTTCCACTAACGTCATACTTATAGGTGGTTTTGGATAAAGTAATTTCTTTCTCTCCGTACATCACCTCTTCAATCACATTGCCGTAATCATCATACAAATAGGTGTTGCGGGATGAAAAATTACCGTATGAATAAGCAGTTTCTTCAAGCAGCTTTCCGAGTATGCCCCATCGGTAAACATTTTTTGAATAAACCTGCCCCTCTGAATTGTACTGGAGCTCTTCGGTTATGTTTCCCCTGGTATCATACGCTAATAATTTCTTGTCTTCCGCTTTACTGTCAGTGCCGTAACGAACTTCTTTTATTTTATTTCCTTTCGCATCGTAGGCATAAAATATTTTTTTACTGATGGTTCCGTCCTGGTTATATGATGTTTCTTCAATCAATCTTCCGTTCACATCGTATTTGTTAACCGTATTGAAGTAAAAGCTTTGGTCTTTGTCATACGAGGCGGCATCCAGCAGGTTTCCTTTTTCATCGTATTTGAAGGCGGTTTTAATGCTTCCGTCCTCATTGTACATCAATGTTTTTACCCGTTTGCCGTTCTTATCATATTCATACGCGGTTTTGAAATAGAAACTTCCATCCACATTCAGTTCCGCTTCTTCGGTGAGGTTGCCCATCCCGTCATAATTATAGTTGTAGCGGTATTTGATAGAACCATCGTTGTTGAAATAAGTCTCCTGAACCATTTTTCCTTTTTCGTTGTACTTGTAAGTCAAACGTGCGTTAGGCGATTTACTCTCAGTGAGGTTTCCGCTTTCGTCATAGGTTTTCATGAATATTAAATCTCCCTGCAGCATCGGCTCACCCCATTCATACTTATATTTGAGAACTTTTTGAGATTTGATTTTGTTCAGTTTTATTTTTGCTGGATTATCTAAATCCGCCTGAGCGAGGGAAACAGAGATGGAAGAAATTAAAATGCAGAAAGAAACAACTATGTATTTTAAGAATTGCATAGCACAAAGTTAGACTTTTTTTTAAAAGGAACATGACCCATATCATTAACATACAAAACCGCAGGGCATCATTTGAATATGCTTTTATTGACCGGTACACTGCCGGCATTCAGTTAAAGGGCTCAGAAATAAAATCAATACGCGGGGGAAAGGCAACCATCAACGATGCGCACTGCCTCATTCATAACAGAGAATTGTTTGTGAAAGGAATGCACATTGCCGAATACAAGAACGCAGGGCAGTACGGACACCTGCCCACGGCCGACCGCAAACTCCTGCTCACAAAGAACGAACTCAGGAAACTGGGCGATGCGCTGAAGAACAAAGGACTCACTATTATTCCCCTGCGCCTGTTCATCAACGAAAGAGGTTTTGCCAAACTGGAGATTGCCCTCGCCAAAGGAAAAAAGATTCACGACAAGCGCGAAACCATTAAGAAACGGGATAGCGACAGGGAGATCAGAAGAAACTTCAGGTAGCCCCTCTCTGACTTTCAGAACTCCAACCCCCTCCCCGTACGCGCGAAGTTGTACTTCGTGCGCTGAGTAGTTTATAAGCTCTGCTTTCATTTTATTACAATCATTTTTTTCACGCTCTCATTTCCTTTTTTAGTTTGCCCCGAAGGGGTAAACAGTTGATAAAAATAAACTCCCGCAGGCAGTTGCGTGTTATCAAGCAGCAAATCATTAAACGTATCATCTACTTTTACTTTGTAGCGTTTTAATGAGTCAAAGAAATATTTCCTTTCTTGTCAAGCAATGTTTTATCTGTAAACTCTACATGCAAAGAATACACTAGTACCTGAGTGTTTAACATTTTGCCATTATATTCTCCGTTCCACTTAAAATTTGCATCCGTAGTTTCAAAAACCTTTTCTCCAAAGCGGTCATAGATGGTTAGGGAATTTTTTTTTATGCAATTTATATTATTATAATAAATCTTAAGTATGTCATTTTCACCATCGTTGTTGGGGGAGAAGGCGTTGGGGAGGTAAAGTGCACCTTCACAGAAATTATCTACTACAATTGAATTTGAAAATACTTTGCATCCGCCATTTACAGTAACTTCTACATTATAAGTTCCATTTTCTGTGACTGACAAACTATTAGAATTAGATATTGGATTTCCATTGAGGTACCATTGATAATCATTGTAAGCAGAATTTAGAGATAATGTATTGGAAGTATTTGAGATTATTGGAAGCGGTTGAAGTTTGTCCATAAATACAATTGCGTTTGCCCAAAATATATCTTGCATATTATTTATAGCACCCCCACTACTTATTCCGCTCAGGTCAGTATAAACATCAACATCGGCTGCGATTAAATCAAGTGTATTGCAATCCATAAACAAGGTTGGGTTTCCGGTATTTGGGTCTGTTGCAAACACTTTTGAATTAGCAGGAATAACATCAAAATATCCCTGAAGGTAACCGCCTTGAGATGCATATGAAACATTTCCAAATGGTCCATTAAAAATATCAGTATTATTCCCATCTGTGGTTGGAGAAAGATAGCTGGGAGCTTTTAATGAATCATGAAATCCCCATTTGTTATTAAGAATAGATAGGTCGTATCCGGCACCATTAGGACTCGTTGCAATAATTAATTTGCCTCCTTTTTTTGACCAATTATAAACTGAATCAATTTCAGCAGAAGTAAACTGTTGAGTTGACGGGACATTAATTATAAAACTGCCGAAGAAAAAAATATTACTTGTAGGAACAGAAGATATTTGAGTTAAATCTCCTGACAATCCGTAAGCATCATAAATTGAAATTGATTTAGGATAAATTCCGCTTGCGCTAAAATTAGCAGGGGCTAATAATTTTGCTCTTGAGCCAGTCATCCGGTTTCCGTCAAGCGTATAACCATTATCTCCGCTGCTTTGTCTCGACCATGTTATGGAATTAATATTGATTGTTTGAGAAAAAAGAATATTAAGAATTGAAAATTGAAGAAAGCAGATTAAGAGAATAAATCTCATGGCATATTATTCCTTTACAATTTTTCTCACTGCAACTCCAATTGGAGTTTTGATTTGCAAAAAATATATTCCGCAAGGCAGAGAAGAAATATCAATCGCCTGTTGCCTGCTGCCTGTTGTTTGGCTGCTATTACTGCTATACATTTTCTTTCCAAGCACATTGTAAATGTCTAAACCTCTTATTTCTAACTTCTCACTTCTCACTTCAATTTTTCCGTTCGTTGGGTTTGGATAAATAATTATTTCATTCAATAAATTATTTTCTTCTTGCACTCCTGCAATGTCACTGCTATTTAACTTCGCTACAAAAACATTATCACTGCCACCCCACATATCCGTATTAAATACGGTATCGCCATCAAACACCATTGACGGGCTTTCAAAAGAGCCGGTTACAAAACAATTTCCTTTTGTATTTAAGGCGATACCCACTCCACCTGCATTCTGTGGTGGCGCTCCAACTCCTTTTGCCCAAAGAGCATTGCCTGCGCTGTCATATTTCGCTACGAAAATGTCATTGTTGCCATTGGAAAATATTGTTTGATTGCTAAAGGATACAACACCAAAAAATCTTCCTGTTGTATAACTATTTCCTTTTGCATCGGTGCTGATTCCCTGCGTTTCAATATTACTATTACCAGCAGTTGTTGTTTGTTTCGCCCAGCGAAAATTGCCTGCGCTGTCGTATTTAACTATAAAAAGAGTTGAACCGCCAAATGCATCTGTTAGAGTATCGGTGCCAATATAAAATACAGGGCTGATGAAATTACCAAGGATATAACTATTTCCAATCGCATCAGCACTGATGCCTGTTGCTGTACCTGAAGAAGGATAAGTGCCGTCAGAACCCTTTGCCCAAACAACATTACCTGCATTGTCATATTTCACTATAAAAACACAATCACCACCCGTTGATGAACCTGTTAAAGTGATAGCGCCAATTGTTATTATGTAATGAAAATATCCGGTTACATAACAGTTGCCATTTGCATCTGTGCTGATGCCCATGGTGTAAACATCTTTATTACCCACTGCATTATTACTGCCCGCACTTTTCGCCCAAAGCACATTTCCAACTGAATCATATTTAACTGCAAAAATATTTATTGGGTTAGAGGAATACGCATTATATAAAGTATAACTTCCAAAAGTAATAGTGGGGTCGGAAAATGTACCTGTTACATATACATTACCGTTTGCATCAATGCTGACTCTTTTGCCTTGTGTATTTGTTGAACTGCCGTTAGTACCTTTCGCCCATAGTACATTCCCTGTGTTGTCATATTTTACAAGACAAAATCCATTACCTACCAAAGTAGTGCTTCCAAAAATTACAGTTCCTGAAAACCCTCCCGTAACATAACTGTTTCCGTTTGCATCTGTGGCAATGCCATTACCCAGAGTGATGATGCCTACTCCCCCCGGGCGGTTTGCCCATTGTACATTGCCTGAACTATCGTATTTCACTACATACATCATTGTACCATTAGTAGTAGGAGACGTTAAAGTATCATTACCAAAAACAATATTAGGCACTTGAAAGTTTCCTGTTGCATAGCAATTACCATTTGCATCTGTACTGATGCTGTTTCCAAAGTGATTTCCGCCAGGCGCAGGAAATCCTCCTGCACTTTTCGCCCATTGCCAGTTAGGAGATTGTGCATTTGTAATTAAACAAAGCGCAAACTGTAAGGTGAGTATTTTAATTTTCATTTAGGTAAAGATAAAAAAAAGGCGGTTTCTGCAAAACAGAATTACCGCCTTTTCAATTATTGTGAATTAAAATTATTTATTGCGCATCATTTTCTTGTTGTCAATTACTTTTCCGTCTACTACCAAACTGTAATTGTAAATGCCGGTTGGCAAATCCTGCGTATCAATGTTCAGCAATCCGTATCCTGCTTTTAATACTTCTTCTTTCATCACTTTGCCGAGCATATCCGTGAAGATGATTTTTGCGCCATTGGTATTATCAGGCAAGTAATACGGAATTTGCGTGCTTCCGCTGTTCGGATTCGGCTGTGCATCGCCTAAGGTTGCCGCATTCGGCAAAGTGAGTTTTATGTTCTGTATGTTTTTACCTGAACCATCATCACCTAATCGCTGACCGCTTTTAGCAGCCTTTAAACTGTCAACTGTTTTCGACAATTCTTGAACCGCCTTAATAAGAGGAATGACAAATTGAGTATAACTCAAACCATATATATGATTTGCATCTTTCGGTTTATATATTCCGTCAAAATCATAACCGATTTGTTGTGCAGCGGAATCAACTTGTTGTGCTATTAAACCCGTCAGCAATATTTTTTCAGCATCGTATTTCCCATTCCAGTATGCAGTATCAATCTCCTGATGTGTTTGCGCGGGAGTAGTAGTCACATTGCCTGATGATGAATCGGTTACGGTTACTGCCTCAACATCCACAACAGTTTTCATGGGATATCCTGTTATGCTGCTTTCTTTGTGAATGTCATAATGATATGTAACAGGTTTAAGCAGGTTGATAAAAGAAAGACCCGGCACATTTTCCTTGATATTATTTTTAATTCTCCTGTCACTGCCATGATAAGTAAGTGCAGCAGGTGCCACATGAATTGCTGTAATATTGCTATTGCCAAGCTGCATTTCATTATTAGCAGCAATCCAATTTGTTCCTCCATTATTACCTAAAAAAGTGCAGTTTGTATAGGTGGAGGGAATATCCGCGCCATTACCAATGCAAGTATTATAGCCGTTTGTGGTAATGATGTTTCCAGAGTTATATCCAACAATTGTATTGTACCCGCCTGAGTTAGTAGTAACACCTTGTCCTGATGACGCTCCCATAATAACATTACCGGGGCTGGTAGTAATACCATTGCCTGCCCTATAGCCGACAATTGTATTTGGAACTGGTCCGGGCACTCCACCTGTATTGGTAAGCCCTGAGCCTGCCTCTCTGCCAATTAACACATTGCCCACGCCAGTGGTTATTCCTGCGCCCGCCTGATAACCGAAAAAACAGTTATCGCTGTTGCTGTTTCCTGAAACACCCAATCCCGCCTGATATCCAAAAAAGCAATTGTTACTAATGGCAGTGCTGGTACTTCCACTAAGATATCCTGCCTGATAGCCCACGATAGCGTTGTTGCTTCCTGTGTTGTTATGATACGCGCTGCCTGAACCAACGCAAGTATTGTTTGCGCCAGTTGAATTAACAAGACCGCTTTGAAAGCCCAAGAAAGTATTGTCTGATACTGTACTATTAAAACCTGCTTCGTATCCCGCAAAACAATTGTTAGACCCAGTGATATTTGCTTCACCTGCTCTCGCAGTAATAAAAGCGTTATAAGTTCCGGTTGTACATATCAATCCTGCCTGCCATCCAATCGCGGTATTGTAATCTCCTGTGGTAAGAGCGCCAAGAGCATCCATACCCACTGCAACATTATTAATACCCCCAGCAGCAATAGCATCTCCGGCACCACAGCCCACATTTGTGTTATCTGTACCACCTGTTCCGGCTGTAGTACCGCAAGAATTAGAAGCAGCAGCAGTACCGCTTAATGCTGTTTGCGCCTGTACATTCTGTACAACCATTGCTCCTGCAATGAGCATTGCAAAGAGAATGGATTTGTTTTTTGTTTGTTTCATTTTGATTGTTTGGTTTTAGTTTTTTGTTAATTTCTTTATCTACAAATATACCTCCTCTTTTCCGCTATGGCTAAACCAAGTGAAGATGATAAGTAACTCAGAAAGAAGAGAGAAGCGAGAGTGAGAAGTAAGATTTATCTATGAAAACACCCAGAGAAATGCAGAAAAATGGTAACATTGCAGAACAATCAGTCAATGAGCCGATTTGAAAATTTGAAAATGAAAGGCATTGAACACGGCTGTTAATTTTCAAATTGACTCATCTTCAAATCTTCAAATTGACTTGACCAATGAAGACCACCCGCAACACAGCCGCCCTCCTGCTGGATGAAGAAGCCCAGCGCTTTAGCAATTTTCTTTACCCTCCGCGCAAGCCCGAAAAAATGCTCGAGTTGTTTCGTTTGCTGCGCTTGCACGGGAAAAAAGAACTGAGCAGAGAAGAAAAAAAAGAAATGAAAAAGAAACTTTACGGCAATACTTCGGGCGGAAAACAATTTGACATGCTCAATCACCGGCTGAATGAAAAAATTGATGATTTCTTTCTCAGCAAGTCCGCACTGAAGAATCACCCTGTGCTGGAAAAACTCCATGCCGCGCAGGTGGACATTAAAAAGAAACACACACTGTATAATTTTTTGCAGAACACCGGCAGAAGCGGAATCGGCAATGATGCGCTGATGGAGAAAGCCATTGAAGGAGCAAAAAAATATGAATGTTACACCGACCTGATTCAACTGCTGCACAGAAAACAAATAAGAAGGGGCTACCGGCTGGGTGAAAGAGAAATTGACAAAGCAACCGGGCAAATTAAGTTTTATAAGAAATGCGAACATGCGCTCCGCAGGGCAACTGAACTGTATTACCGCCTTGTGGCAAAGAAAAAATTCAGCGCAAACCCCGATATAAAATCACTTCAGCTCTTTTTGAAGAGCGGCATTAAAGAGCTGACTGCGCTTTACAAACAAACCGGTTCGCCCGAAGTGCTGTATCATCTGAAATACTTAGAATTGGATTTTCTTCAGAATAAGAAAAATTTTGATGAGGCGAGAATGAAATGCGTAGAACTGCTTGATCTGATCATGAATAATGTTTCTGTGTTCACCCGCCAGCGGATTGATTATGGATTTGGAAACTTAGCTCAATGCTATATTTATATAGGCGATTATTCCTACGCATTGCAACTTATCAGGAAGCAGAAATACATCCTCCCTTATTCGCTGGACTGGTTTGAATCAAGAGAAATGGAATTCAGAATTCTTTTTTACCAAAAGAAGTTTGCAAAAGCAAAAGCCCTGCTGGAGGTGATGCTGAAAAATTTTCCGGATGATATGGAGCCCATCCGCAAGGCGAGAATCAACTTCTATCTTACCGCTGTGTTTTTCAGGCAGGGCGCAATCAAAAAAGCGCAAGCCATGCTGAGCGTAAACTCCGAGCTGATGAAAGACAAAAGCGGCTGGGCTATTTCCATCCGCATGCTGGAACTGATGATGCTTGCGGTGCAGTATAATAAGGAAGAAGGTATCGGCAAAGCGAAACAACTGAAACAGTTTTTAAAATACCACCCTGTTGTTTCAAAGCGCGATGAGTTAATGGCTGATTTGTTTTTAAAGATGGCTCAACAGGATGGCAAAAGCATGAAGGGGCTTAGGAATGGGGCAAAACTTTTCACTGCGAAAAAAGGCGATAATGCCTGGGATGCTATGAGTCATGAAATCATCCGCTATGATGTGTGGCTTGGTAAGTTTCTGAAAAGAAGGTCTTCTAAAGGGAACCTCTAAACTACTTGAACAATAGAATAATTGAACAATAGAACAACGAATAACGAAGTAAAATGCACAATACAATACAAATCTGCTGTTTCCTTACTTCTTCATTCGTTATTCAAATGTTCTAATGTTCGTTATTCGAGGTGCCCTAAAAATGAAAAGTAACTTTCAGTTGAGCGGTTCCTGAGCCGGTGCCTCCGTTGATGTCGTTATCCATTCCAAAGCCCGCTGCTTTTCCTGTTTTGAGAGTTTGCTCGCCTTTTGTGGCAGGAGAGCCGCCCACGCTTTCAATCTGTGTGGTGCCTTCACCTATCAATACCACTCCGATTCCCCATCCGTATTCAGCGCCCACCGAGATTTTCGGAATCAGAAAATATTCCGCGCCAACAAATCCTCTTATCCCTAATCCGAACAAGGTTCCTTCTTTTTCTTTTTTAATGCGAGCCATGTTTCCATATTCATCGGTGGTAATGTTGGATCCGAAATTATAAGTGGTGCCGGTGGTGGTATCCACCTCTACGGTGGAGGAGAGGGCATTTCCATATTCATAGGTTTGCGATTGGGCGCTCATCCATATCATTCCTTCTGCTCCGTACAAACCCTGCAAACGTGTTTTGCCCCTTCGCCATTCTTTTCCTATGCCAACGCCAATATTTGCTTTTGAAACTTTATGCACATCGCTGCGCGTGAGTATGGAACTGGGATATACGGGAGCCGTAGTTGCCGCAGCGTCAGGAACCAAGCCCGATTCTTTTACCGATACAAATCCAATCCGAACCGTTCCGCGGTAAGCGGTTTTAGCGCTTGTGAATTGTTTTCCGGTAATGGTCATGGTGGTTGGGTCCACCCAGCTGGCGGTGGGAGAATTATTGGCAGAAGTGTTTCCGCTGAAAAGATTGCCGGCATAATTTAAAAAAGGCATGGCGTCAAAGCTGATGGCATAGTCGCCTGAATCGGGAAGAAATGATTCTCCTTTACGGGACCTTAAATCCTGAGCATAAGTAATGTACGAAGTACAAAGTACGATGTACGATGTAAAAAGGCAAACTGAAAACGAGAAGTGATTTTTTTTCATAACAGAAAAATTTAATGAGTATACAAAGTTACTTTGCCGCAACGAAAATAACAATAATATATTTTGTTGTTGTAAACATGGTTTTGTTAGCTGCGTTAATTGAGTTGATTGAGGGAAACACTTACTTAACTTATTTAACTTACTTAACTTGATTACTTATTTTTCTCTTCCAGCAATGGAACAAAGCGAAAGAATCCGTGTTTTGTTTGTTTGTATTCAAAAGCCCCTTCTGAATCTTTTTCTCCCTCCCTAACGGGGAGGGCAGGGGTGGGACTTTTTTTCTCTATCAAAATCATTTCCTGCAGATCGCCCTGCCCGACAGGAATTACCAGCCTCCCTCCGGTTTTCAATTGCTGTTTCAGCGGTTCGGGAATAAAAGGAGCACCGGCAGTGACAAGAATTTTATCGAACGGTGCGAACGCTTCAAGCCCTATGTATCCGTCACCGTAAAAAAACTTTGGAGCATATCCCATAGCCGGCAGCGATATTTTTGTTTTATCGTAAAGTTCTTTCTGGCGTTCAATGGTAAAAACTTTTACTCCCATTTCCAATAGCACGGCTGTCTGGTAGCCGCTGCCGGTTCCAATCTCCATCACTTTTTCTCCTTTCTTCAGTTCCAGCAGTTGGGTTTGAAACGCAACGGTGTAGGGCTGCGAAATGGTTTGCCCTGCGGCAATGGGAAACGCTTTGTCTTCGTAAGCGAATTTTATGAATGTGGTGTTGAAGAAAAAATGGCGCGGTATTTTTCCGATTGCGTGTAAAATATTTTCATCTTTAATTCCTTTCTCCCGCAATTCTTTTACAAGTTTGGAACGAAGCCCCTGGTGGAGATAGGTATCAGTGAGTTGATTGGGAGTCATGGCAGGTACGAGGTAAGAAGTACGAAGTACGAGGGATAAAATACAAAGTGCGGGATGTGAAACACGAAAATACAGGGTTAATATTACATTTGCAAAATTATTACGAAGTATGAGATATAAATTATGATTTACGAACAAAGTAGCTGATGAGGCAGGATTTAATAAAACGGTTCAGGCAATTTTCAATTACGGTTGCTTCGCTGAAAACGGCAAGAAAGAATTTAAGAGAATCAAAAATCAAAGAACGAAATCTATAAGTGGAATATGAAAACTGAATTTGCCTCGCACTTCGTACCTAGTATATCAAACCTCGTACCTTGTATATCGTACCTCGTACCTCTTTATTGTATATTGAAATGATTAAAATAGGATTGCTCGGAGTCGGTCATCTTGGCAAGATTCATCTGAAGCTTCTGAAAGAAATTCCGCAGTTTCAGGTAATAGGTTTTTTTGATTCTGACAAAGAGAAATCTCAGAAAGTTCAGAAAGAGTTTAATGTTCCTGCTTTTGATTCTGCCGATAAATTAATTTCCCTGTGCGATGCTGTTGATATTGTAACTCCCACCATCACGCATCACCGGTTTGCAGTCAGGGCGCTGAAAAACTCAAAACATATTTTTATAGAGAAACCGATTGCAAACACGCTGGATGAAGCGAAAGAAATCCGCAAGTTGGAGGAGGAAGCAAATGTAAAAGTTCAGATAGGGCATGTGGAGCGGTTCAACCCTGCTTTTCTTTCCGTTCAGAAATATTTTGACAATCCCATGTTCATTGAAACGCACCGGCTGGCGCAGTTCAATCCGCGCGGAACAGATGTTTCGGTGGTGCTTGATTTAATGATTCATGATATAGATATTGTATTGAGTGTGGTGAAATCGAATGTGAAAAAAATAAATGCGAGCGGAGTGGCGGTGGTGAGCGATTCGCCTGACATTTGCAATGCCCGCATTGAGTTTGACAATGGAGCAGTGGCAAACGTTACAGCCAGCAGGATTTCATTAAAGAGCATGCGCAAGTCAAGATTCTTTCAGCGAGATGCCTATATTTCGGTAGATTTTTTAGATAAGAAAACAGAAATAATAAGAATGAAAACGATTGAGCAGGAACCCAGCGATCCTTTTGCCCTTACGATAGACCTAGGCGCTAAAGGAATGAAGCAAATATTTTTTGACAACCCGAAAGTGGAGGAGAGCAATGCAATAAAAATGGAATTGCAATCGTTCGCGGATGCAATAATTAATGATAAACAAACTGCTATCACGGCAGAAGACGGTTGCCGCGCGATGGATGTGGCCTATAAGGTGATGGAGAAGATGCAGTTTAAAATTACGAATGAAAGATAAAAGTCCAAAATTCCAAGCCCCAAGTCCCAAGTCCCAAAAAGGAATCATCAGTTTTAGATGGCTGTTCCCTTGGAATTTGGAATTTGGAATTTGGAATTTGGGACTTATTATTAGTGTAATCGGAGTGGCGTGCAACAAGGAAGAGCCCATTCCATCCTACATTCATATTGATAAAATAAACTTCACAACCAATTATTTGCTGGAAGGAAGCAGTTCAAACAAAATCCTTGACGCGTGGATTTATATTGACGACCAGCAAGTGGGCGCGTTTGAACTGCCCTGCACGGTTCCCGTGTTGGCAGAAGGAAGCCATGAAATAAAAATCTGGGCGGGTATTAAAGAAAATGGTATTGCGGAAACACGCATTAAGTATCCTTTCTATGAAACTTTTTCTCAAACCGTAATTCTTACTCGCGGACAAATCACAACCATCAGCCCAACGGTAACTTATGCAGCAAATGCTGATTTTACCTGGCTCGAAGATTTTGAGGGTTCCTCTCACAGCGTATGTAATAGCGGAGTAACGGCAGATTCAATCATGACTATTACCACAGCTCCGTCTGATGTCTTTGAAGGAACTGGAAGCGGAAAGGTCTCCATCACAAGCAGTTCTTACATTGGAATTTCATGCGCCAAATATATTTTGCCGCAGGGAGGCGCCTCGGTTTTTCTTGAACTGGATTATAACTGCAACACAGAATTCAATATCGGCATAATCGGGTATACTGCGAATAATACGATAGATGTTCAGTGGACTTCGCTTACCCTGCGCCCTACAACAGGATGGAATAAAGTGTATATAAACCTCGGTACTGAAGTTTCCAATGCAACCAATTCAACTAAGTTCAGCATCTTCTTCTCAATGCTGAAAGACGAGAACCTCGCCAACTCGTATTTCTATTTAGATAATGTGAAACTTATCAATTGATTGTTGTCTGTTGATGATTAATATTCGAATATAATAGATACTATTCCGAATAAGAAACAGTAGAAAATTATGGTACAGATAACGAAACCATACAGATGTACAGAAATACAAATTGATGTGAATCTGTATGGATTTGTATTTCTGTACATCTGTAACAATCCGTTATCTGTACCCATTTCATTATACAATCCTTAATCGGAATAAACTCTAATAATCAATTAAATTGTTAATAACATCTTAATAACTCACATACCCTTCCTAACAATATCGAAATAAAGCCATCGTTTCCCAACAGCTCTTTTCATGCCCCGAAAAACCGTACAAATAGTCAAGCACATTGCTGCGGATCTTTTTGCTGCATCGACAGCGTGGGCGGCTTTTTATGTTTTTCGGAAAATTTATATTGAGAGTGTTAAGTTCGGTCAGGATATTCCCATTGAGTTTGGAAAGAAATTTTATCTGGGACTGTTTATCATTCCCATTTTCTGGTTTGCGCTCTATGCATCCACGGGTGCCTACAAGGATGTTTTCAGAAAATCCCGATTGAAAGAGCTCGGGCAAACGCTTTTCATTTCCCTTGCAGGTGTTATTATTATTTTCTTTACCATCATTCTGGATGATGAAATTATTACGTACAAAACGTATTATCAATCCTTCCTTGCTATCCTGACTCTGCATTTTGCCATTACATTCTTTATGCGGTTCATACTCGTAACCAATACGGTTTACAAAGTGCATAACCGGATTATCAGCTTCAATACATTGCTGGTGGGAAGCAATGAAGGAGCCTGGAAAATTTTTAACGAGATGACAAGCCAGAAAAAATCTTCGGGCAATAAATTTATCGGCTTTGTGATGGTAGATGATAAGAACGGCTATTCGCACAAGCTTCAGCAGCAAGTGCCCTGCCTGGGAAACATCAGCAGTATTAAAGCAAGCATTAAGGAAAAAGAAGTGGAGGAAGTGATCATCGCCATTGAATCATCTGAGCACGAGAGTTTGGGGAAAATAATCGGAGAACTGGAAGAAACTCCCGCCAACATAAAAATCATTCCTGATATGTATGATATTTTATCGGGTCAGGTGAAGATGAGCAACGTGCTGGGAACACCGCTTATAGAAATTTCGCGAAGCATCATGCCGGTGTGGCAGCAAACACTGAAACGAACGATTGATATTGTGATTTCATTTATTGTGCTCACGGTTTTCAGTCCTCTATATATCATTACGGCAATTTTGGTGCGGATAGGTTCGCCCGGAAAAATTATTTACCGTCATGAGCGCATCGGGCGGCATGGAATTCCTTTCATGATTCATAAATTCCGCTCCATGTATGTAAATGCGGAGCATAACGGTCCGCAGCTTTCCAGCAGCAACGACCCGCGCATCACCAAGTTCGGAAAGTTTATGCGAAGAACAAGATTAGATGAACTTCCGCAGTTTTACAATGTTCTGATGGGCGATATGAGTATTGTAGGTCCTCGCCCTGAACGTCAGCATTTTATTGACCAGATTGTGAAACGCGCCCCGCATTATAAACATTTACTCAAAGTGCGCCCGGGCATTACTTCGTGGGGACAGGTGAAATACGGCTATGCCGAAAATGTTGACCAGATGATTGAACGCCTCAAGTTCGACATTATTTATATTGAGAACATGTCTCTCGCCCTCGATTTTAAAATTCTTATTTATACGGTGATGATTATTCTGCAGGGGAGAGGGAAATAAGTTCCAAATCCCAAATTTCAAGTTCCAAATTCCAAATTCCAAGTTTCAAGGAACAGCCGAAGAAAATGCAATGGCTGTTTCTTGGGGCTTGGGACTTTGGACTTGATGCTTGGGACTTTCATTTCTGCACTCCGTTTTCATAAACTTTAACTTCAGCCACTTTTCCTTCTTTATCGTAGGCAGTTTGTTTGCCATTAAGGATTCCGTTCAGCCAGTTGTAATCGGCAAGTAGTTTTCCATCTTCGTAATAAACTTTCCAGGGTCCTTCTTGTTTTCCATCAGTATATTTTCCTTCCATATACGTGTTGCCGTTGGGATGGTAGTATTTCCAAAAACCGTTTTCAATTCCGTTTGAGTAAGCGCCCGTTTGTTTCAGATTTCCGTTTGGGTGATATACTTTCCATTCGCCCTCATATTTTCCGTTGACAAAATTTCCGGCAGTGTAATTCTTCCCATCCGGATACCACGATGTCCATAATCCGGTGCGCGAGTTGTTCTTATAATTACCTTTTTCCACAGGTATTCCTTGCTGAACTCCCTGAGTTTTAGATGAGAAATAATGCGTGTATTCTCCCTGCAGGGAATCGTTCGCGTAGGTTCCTTTCATTTCAATGGAGCCGTTGGAATAATATCCGGTGAAGGTTCCGTTGAGCTTTCCGTTTTTGTAAGTGCAGGTTTTTTGTTTTCCGTTGAGCGAATCTTTGTAATACGAAATAAATTCTCCTTCATACAAATCATTTACGCAGGTATATTTTTCTTTTTGCAATCCGTTATCATAAAACCCTTCGCAGTTGCCGTTGCGCTTGCCGTTGAGATATATTCTGTTGAATGACCTGCTTCCGTTTTCATTAAAGCCCCTGCTTTCTCCGTTGAGCGTGTCGTTTTTGTATTCCGACACTTCCATGATTTTTCCGTTGGTGTGATGAAAAATATTTTTCCCATCCATCTTGTCATCTTTGTAAATCAGTTCCTGAAAGAGTATGCCATCGTCATAATATATTTTTGAGTTTCCCTGCCTCCGTCCGTTTTCATAATGAACGGTTTGTTTCAGCTGCCCGTTGTTAAAATAAATCTTCCAGTCTCCTTCTAATTTATCTTCTTTGTAATTTCCTTCCTGCCAGGGTTTGCCATTCTCATAATAGATTTGATACAAACCATCCTTCATTGTTTTTCCCGATTCTTTTTTTGTATGAAAGATTTCTTTTTTTATTTTTTTATCGGCATCGTAAAAGGTTTGCTGGGTTTGTGCAAAAGCCCATCCCCATCCCTTCCCGAAGGGAAGGGAGAAAATTAAGAGTATCAGAATTTTTTTCTTCATGTTGATTTTCCCCTCCCCTTCGGGGAGGTCGGGTGGGGCTTTTTACTTCACTTCAACATTCATCTGAACTGCTTCCAGCGCGGAGTTGTTGCCATAGTCGAGAATGGCGGCAAGTGAATATTTTCCGGCAGGGATTTTTGGGGGCATTATGAGGGTAATTTTTTTTGTTGCGCCCGGAAGCACGGTAATGCGCTGAGGTTTTTCTTTTATTTCTTTTGCTGTTTCAAGATTTGAAAATACGAGATAAATTTTTCCTTCTATTACTTTGTCGCCTGTGTTTGATATGTTTGCCTGAAACGTGCGCAGCGTGTCTGCCGGCAGAGTTGTTTCTTTCAGGTTAGAAATGGCTCCCTTGTAATTGATATTTGATTTGGGCGATTGAATCACTTTCACGCCTATGCGGGGCTTTACTTTTACGCTGCCTTTCATTTGTTTGTCTGCCGAAAGGGCGGTTTGTTCTTCGGTGGCGCTCACAAACACCATGCACCAGCGGGTTTCTGAATGACCGGGCGGCACCTGCATCACCACTTTCACTTCTTTTTGTTCATTCGGATTCAAATCAAAGAATGAGGGATTCAGCGTAATCCAGTCTTTGCAGGATTTGTTTTCAGAAGTTTTTTTCTTTCCTAAACTATCAGCAGGCAAATCAACTGCAACGACATTGAATTGCTGTTTTTGGTTGGCGTGATTGCGGATATATAAGGTCTTGGTTTGAATTTGCCCGGGCTCGCAGTCATAAAGCATTTTTACGGGGGCAACTTCAAAATCCTGGGCATTAAGAAAGGTAATCGGTAATCGGTTACCAGTAATCAGTAAAAGGCAGAATGTATATATGTGAAATTTATTTCTCATAACTGTTTGTTATCCACCGTTCACCGATGACCGCTCACCGATTACTTGTGATTTTCTGTCGGCAAATGTAATTATTTTTCAGTTTTATCAATCTTTAATAATTGGAAACCTCTCCCTCCTTGTCTGATGGAAATAAAAATCCCTCTCCGATTGAGTGGAGAAGGATTATTTTTAGAAAATTTCTTTGCTTACTTGGCAACAGGAGGCACAGGCGGTGGAGTGCCGCTGCTTTCGTCCATTGTAAATCCCCATACTCCGGTGGCTTTCGGGTTTTTCTGATTCCTGCCGGTAAGCACTTTGGCAACTCTGCGGATTTCTGATTCCATTTCCGTAATATCTTTTTCTCCTGCTTCATTGCTTGTTTCGGCATCTTTGTGAAGTTGCGCGCCTGTTGCCAGTTTTTTTGCGGCAGTGCTTGCCAGCGTTCCTACTTTTTTGGGATCAGCATCGGCAGGGTTGATGGCTGGTTCATCGCCTAAGTTTTCGCTCTTCGCAAATATTAAGTTGCCGAGTTTTAACCATCCGTCATGGGTGGTTGGATAAGTGATTTTCATTTAATTTAATTTTGTGTCCCGATTCATCATCGGGGCTGATTTATACAAATGAGAACGGATCTTGCCAGTGTATATTGTGCATGGCTTTAATTATTTTCTCTGACAAAATACTTGTGGCTTCCATTGCCACACTTATTTTCTCTGACAAAACATTTATTTTCTCTGACAAAATACTTATTTCTTCTGACAAAACATTTATTTTCTCTGACAAAATACTTGTAGATGCCATTGCCACACTTATTTTTATGGCAGAAATGTTTGTAGGAATGATAAAAATTATTGATTTTTTGAGTAAAAGGATGAAACTCTGATGAAAAACAATCGTTTTACTAAAGGAGACCTTTCTCCGCATTAACTTTACAGGAATCCGAACCAAAATAAATAGGACTTACGCAAACTCTGCGGCTCTCTGCGAAAATCTCAGCGTTCTCTGCGGTAAAAATTTTAACCGCAGAGTTCACAGAGAAAAATGACGCTGAGAACCGCAGAGAAATACAAGAATTGTACATTTTGCGTAAAAGTCCTAATAAATTGGTTTTCCGTGTAACCTTTAATTATTTTCAGCGTAGCAGGGGAGTAACCTTTTCCTTTTTCATCATGTATTCAGATACTTCATAAAAAATAATTAGTTTTTATTGAACAATATGCTTTAATTTTATTATTACATTTGCATTCATCCAATTAAACGAAACAAAAACAAAAACAAAATCTATGAAAAAAACAATTCTCGCATCATGCATAGCCATGATAATTGCCGGTTCTGCTATGGCACAGCCGGTTTCTGACAGGGCTGTTATTCCCTTGGGAGTAACGCTGGTTCAGATTTTGCGCATTCATGTTACCAATGGCGGCAACATTGAGTTCGTGTTTAATGACATTGAAGATTACAAAAACGGCATTACCAATGCACAAGGTAATGGCTTTTATGATTCTGATGTTCAGATTGCTTCTTCCACTGAGTGGCAGTTAGATATGGGCGCAGAAGATGCAAACCTCATTGGAACAGATGATCCTACAAACGCAACGCACATCATGGCGTTGGATAATGTTGGTTTCACCTGCGATTGGGGTACAATTGCAGCAAATAATACTTGCTGTAGCGCTATTCTTGACGTTGACCGTACTGGCGCTTACACAGATAACATTTCTGCTCTTGGTGTTCCCAATATTCCCAACGGATTACTTCAATATGCAGGTGTTGGTACTGTAATTCTCTTTACTTCCGGTACCGGAAACGGTGGAGATGTGGCAGATAATAATTTCACTATCAATTGGGAGTGCGGCACTACTCCAGCCGTATCGGCTAACAGCCCAATGTCGGCAATAAACCTGCTTGACCAGAATATTCCTCCGGACAGGTATGTAACCAATGTTTTTCTTGAACTGACTTCACTCTAACTCTTATTTCATTGGGTTAGTAAAAGAACCCCGATATTGTGAAATACTTTATCGGGGTTTTTTCTTAGAGATTAAATTGTTTAACAACAAACTCATTCCCATGAAAAAACATATCTTTTCATTTTTCATTTACCTTATATTATTATCAGGAATTTTTATTCCGCAAATCTTTTTTGGACAAACATCATTTCAAAAAGTTTATAAGGTACAAACTACGAACATAATGAGTGTTTGGCAAAACAGTGATGGAGGATATGTGTTTGGCGCTCCCCGTACAGGTGTTTCTAATATTACAAGAACGGATGCCTCAGGTAATATTTTATGGAGCAAACAAATCAATCAGCCTGTGAGTGGACTTTCTGGAATTGTTCAGCAAACATACGATGGAGGATTTATCTGGACGGGTGTGCATGGCGGCATTGTAGGACAATTTTCGAGAAAAATATATTTAAACAAATTTGATATGAACGGGAATTTATTATGGACTAAACTATATGGAGGAGTATCTGGTGTGGACTTAGCGAATACAATGGCACAAACAACAGACGGAGGATTTATTATTTCCGGGATTACATCAAGTTTTGGTACTTCTTTAACTAAATACTTATTGAAAACAGATTCAAATGGTGCACTTGAATGGAGTAAAGTATTTGGTGACCAAGGGTCTTCAACTTCTTTTGTAATCCAAACAAATGACAACGGGTATGCTTTGGTGGGAACTCAAAATCAAGCGCCTATTGGTTTCAATAGCGCATCTTTATTAAAAACCGATTCCGGTGGCAATTTGCTTTGGAATAAGATATATGGTAATACAGGTCTTGCTGAGTCAACTGTTTTTAGGTCCGGGAGAGAAACCAATGATGGTGGGTTTATTATTGTTGGCTCACATACAGTATCGCCTTTTTCTCAATTAGGAGTGCATGATATATTGGTAGTTAAAACAAATAGCAATGGAAATGTATTGTGGTCAAAAACCTATGGAACAACTAACCATGAAGAGGGAAGTGATATACAACAAACTTCTGATGGAGGATTCATCGTTTCAGGAGATGCCGCAACTGGTCAGAATCTTTTTCAAAATTATGATAAATGCCTGCTGAAAATTAATTCTTCAGGAAATATTCAATGGGCTAAATTATACGGAGGTACAAACGGTGATGCAGCGGATCTCCCTCATTCATTGCAAATTACTTCTGATGGAGGATATGCAACCGTTGGATCCACTAGCAGTTTTGGTGGCACTCTTGATTTTTATTTTATTAAAACAGATGCTGTAGGTAACAGTGGATGTAATGAAAGTAACGCTGTGTTTACAGAAGCCATGCGTAATACTCAAGACATTACTTTTTCAACGAATACTTCTACGCCTCCTACAGTTTTAATAAACTTTACGCCTACTATTGGTACTCCTTCAGTTGTTGTTTCTTCCCTTTGCGGAATTACTCCTCTTACTGTTAGCGTTTCTCACGCTGATAATATTTGTAATGGCGGTTGTCTTGGTACTGCTACCGCCACACCATCAGGAAGCACTACACCATACACATTTTTTTGGTCACCCACAGGACAAACTACACCTGCTGCTACAGGACTATGTGCAGGAACTTATACGGTTGTAGTAATTGATGCAAGCGGAGCTACTGCTTCGGGCATTGTTTCAATTACAGAACCTACCGCTATCACTATCACTGCAACCCAAACTAATGCCTCCTGTTTTGGTGGAAACAATGGAACCGCATCCGTAACTGCATCAGGCGGAACACCGCCTTATATATATGTATGGAGTAACGGGCAAACAACTTCATCAGCCACTGGTTTATCGGCAGGAAATTATTCTGTTATAATCACCGATGCCAATGGATGCACAGCAATTGCAACAGTTATTATTACAGAACCTGCGACTCTTACTTTAGTTACATCCCAAACAAATGTTTCGTGTTTTGGAGGAAGCAACGGCAGTGCAACGGTAAACGTTTCAGGCGGAACACCTCCTTATATACATGTATGGAGCAACGGGCAAACCACAGCCACTGCAACCGGATTGTTTGCCGGAACATACAGCGTAACTGTTAGCGATGCTAACGGATGCAATGCAACGGCTTCGGTAGTAATTATTGAACCGCTTCAATTAGTTGCCAATGCCGGTGCAGACCAAACCATTATTATCGGTCAAATCACTGCATTAACAGCAATTGTAAGCGGAGGCACACCCTCTTATAGTTTTTTGTGGAGCACAGGACAAACAGCACAAAGCATTACAGTAAGCCCGACTGTTACTACTACATATACAGTTACTGTCATTGACATGAATGGTTGCAGCAGCAACGATAATGTTACAGTCTTTGTTCAGCAACCTCAGGATTGCAGCAACTTTAAATGCGGAAACAAAAATGAAAAAGTAGTGATATGCCATATTCCTCCCGGTAATCCCGGCAATCCACAAACGCTTTGCATTAGTCCAAACGCGCTGTCAGCCCATTTAGCGCATGGTGATTACTGCGGTCCTTGTATTAATTACAGAATAACTTCTTCTGACATTCAAGAAGAAAGTACTCCTATTAATCTGATAGAAGTTTATCCAAATCCATTTAATGATAATACTACCATCTCTATTCACCTTTCATATCCTGAAAAAGTAAAAGTTGAAGTGTTTAATTTAATTGGCAATAAGGTTGCCTTATTGTTTGATAATAATGCAGACAGCGGAACATTGAACGTTTCCTTTTCCGGAAATGGATTGCCTGATGGAGTGTGTATAGGTAAGATTACATTATCAGATAAAGAATATTTTCAGAAGTTATTGCTCCTAAATACATACTAAAATATGATGTTACGTTTGCAGATTCTGCTTTTATTTTTGAATTTATATCAATGCGTTTTTTCTCAGTCAGACGGTTCGGTGAGGGTGAGAGTGATGGGTGGCGGAAATCTTGATTTTATTTTTAATTCAATTGGAGATGGAGTTTGCTGTGGAAGCACAAAAGTTATTGATGTTTTTCATGAGAAAGTTCTGTTGGATAAAAATAAATTTTACATTCAGGATTTGAAATTTAAAATATAAATGCCTGTTCTTGCTTTCTATAAATTCATTACATTTTTTATCTTTGCACAAGATGTGAAAACTGAAGCTCCACATATACATTTCAGTAAACATAAATCAAAATACATTTATGGTAAATTGTGGCTTCAAAATTTAGAAATAATGCATCCGGCAGATTTTAGCGCAAAAGAATTAAATATAGTGAAAAAGCTGGCAACAAAATATCAGAAAGAATTAATTGATTTATATAATTCATTCGGGAAAAAAGAAACTCATCCCATAAAACTTACTTTAAAATGATAGAAAAAATATCTTTCAAAGAAAGAGGAAGAATAACTGTTTACATGGATGATGACAGGATAATTATTCTTCCTTTAAACCATTTTCCTTCTTTAAAAAAATTACCCCCTGATAAACGAAAAAAATATACGCTTCTAATTGACCCTGAAACGAAGAATATGAGAGGAGTAATGTTTGCAAGGGAAATACTTTTTGAAATAAAGGATTTCCTGGCTGGAAAAGAAATTTTCGCATAATGTTACTCATTATCAAAATACTAAATGCTCAACCCTATCAACTCACTCTTCAATTTAACAATGGATAGATTGCCTGATGGTATATATATAGGTAAGGTTACACTATCGGATAAAGAATACTTTCAGAAGCTATTAATTTTAAAGGAATATTAAAATATGATGTTACGTTTGTTTACAATTGTAATTGTGTTTTTGATAAATACAGCGAATTGTCTGTACGCACAAAGTTCAACACCGGGCGGATCAGTCAGATTAACAGTGCTTGGCGGAGGCAATCTTGATTTTGTTTTTAATTCAATTGCAGAATACAAGGCAGGCATTACGTACACCAACTGGACTATTCTTGGTATATCTGTAACGGATATTGCCGGTGATAATAATCCTCCAGGCGGTGATGGTATTGATGATTATACACAGTGGACACTAAGTGTTGAAGCGCAGGATAACGATGGCGATGGAGCCATAACAGGCACCAATCCCGCCAATACTCTTTTGTTCAGCACCATAGAAATGAGCGCTTCAATAAGCGGTGGCTGTCTTACCTGCGTTAGTTTATTTCCTGGTCCTCCTTATTTACCATTACCTGCTTCAGGTGCTGGTGTTCCTATAGTAGATGGAAGCGGTGGCGGTGCAGATGAGATTGAAGATGTTCCGTCTCCTGAAAACCTGGTTTATACGCTTGACCAGATTTCTATTACTTACCGTTGCGGAGTAACCACCAGTTTATTGAACAGCACGCCTGATTTTTATGCTGATGATATTGTATTCACATTGCTCATGAGCCCATAAAAACCTCTTAGGTGAAAAGATTTACTACCAACATATACTATTATTTGGCTTTTCTTTTATTTTTTTCTTTAGTAAGAAATAATAATTTATTTGCTCAGGCACCTGATTCAACAGCGGTTATTGCGGCAGATACTGCAGCCCCCTCTTCCGTCTCCCCCAAAGGGGGAGAAACTCCTTCCCCTTCGGGGAAGGCGGGGGATGGGGCTTCCCACAGCGTTGTGCTCATGGAGTTTGTGAAGGAAAAAACCGAACACGGCACCGATTCAACCTTTTTTAATATTCTGAAAATAACAAATACAAATGCCGCGCCCGTACAAGGCGTTGTAAAAATTTCAGTTCCTGACGGATGGAAACTTATTTCTGAAAGCGAAAAAACAGTAAACATAAATCCCGGACAAACCGAATATATACCCATGCGGATTTCGCTGGCGAGAACCTCCACAGGCGGAACGTCCTACATCATTAACGCCACGTTGATTTCAACTCGTTCTCTTTTCTCTGACAAAAACCAGTATTCGATAAGTAAAGCATGTTATGTTACCATCCCTAAAAAAACACGGTGGGATGTTTTCCCTCTTCAGCGAACCATTTATTTTGACCGCTATGCTGAATATGCTCCCATGTCTGTAAAGTTGTCGAATAAAGGAAACGGCAGCGAGATGGTGAAACTGGAGTTCACCATCGGAAGTTCATTGGAAATGTACGGCACATTTGCAAATAAATATTTTACATCCATTGAATTAAAACCTCACCTTGATACCATCCTTACGTATCATGTAAAATATATTCCTTTTGAAGAAAATGGCGTGTGGAACAGAGATTTTCAAAAAATGTCTGTTAAAATAATTGCCACTTCAGATACTCTTGTAAAAAAGACATCCATACTATTTAAATATCTTGAAAGCAATTATTACAATGTGCTTGCCGAGCGGTTTTCTCCTCTCACCATAGATGTTCAGCTCATCAATCTTCTTTCAGAATTTGACCCGCGAATAGTGTTTGGCGCATATGGCGATCTGGTATTTAAGAATGACGACAAACTTAATTACTCACTTCGCATTCCGGGGCTTCCGCTGTCGGGATACGGGAATGACCCTTATCTGGCAAAATCGCTTTGGCAGCGAACGCGCATGCGCGCCATCTACACAGCAGATAAATGGCAGGCAATGGCGGGCGATATAGGTTCGTATGGAATAAGTATGTTAGGTGTCGGTGGGCGGGGAATAGGCGGCAGTTATAAAATAAAACCTGACCAGAAAATAAGCGGTGTATTCACTGCGGCTGTTGGAACTCCGGTTTATTCAGGCGATGTTCAGCATGATATTATGCTGGGGAAGTCTATAGATTTTAGTTCTGCCTTAGCATTTATTTCTGATGACTATAATAAAGTTCAAAGTTATGGTTTGTCAGCCCGCGCCAGTTATCCCTTTTTACCCGGTCACCGCGTAGCCCTTTTGCTGGGAGTTTCACAAACTAACCACGTATACGATAATCAAACGTTCACTGATGCAAATGGCAATTTCATTACTACTGCAGACCCCAGCGCAACTTTCTATGGATATGGCGGACAGCTTCAATATTGGATGAATCTTAAAAAAGCGCACGCGCGATTAAACGTTAATTATACATCAAAATATTTTTCTCAATCCAATGGAAGAATTCTTGTCAACGGCAACGGACAGTATTTTATAAATAATAAATACTATCTCAACAGCGGTATAAATATTAATCAGATGGATCCTACCATCTACAACCAGGGAATCTTATATCCTGAAAAATATTTGCTTGCCGGAAATTACAAAACGGAAATAGTGGACAAAGTGAATTCACATCTTTCTCTTTCAGCAGGACCTGTTTTCGATCACATCTACCATAGAAATTTAAAAATCAATTACAATGGCGATAGCATTACTTCCCGCTTTTCAAGCATATCGCCTAAACTTGCTTTCAGATTAAGCAATAAAAATAACACGCACAGTTTAATAAGCCCTTTTATTGCTTTCGGTTATACTTATATTTTGTTTGCAATTGATTCTACAATAGGAACTCCATCACCTTATTCAAAAAGTTCTTTCTTTAACGCCAATGCAGGAGTGAACATGATTCAGAAATATTGGGGAGTTAATATTCTTTATTTCTACGGACCTCATGATATGAATACCCAGAAGGATTATTATTATTTCAACAGTTATAGCAAATCCATACGAATCACCCCGCATTTTGAGAAATATTACTTCAATAAAAAAATGCTCGTGTCTTCGTATGACAGCTATTATTATGAAGCGCTCGCCAATTCAGAACGGATTACTTTGAATGCCCGCTTCACTTTCTTTTTTGATCACGACTGGAGATTCTTTGTTGACAACAACATGTATTTCTCCAGCAGGGTGACCGCTGAAGGAGCAAAAATATACAACAGAAAATATTACCTTAACCTTGGCTTCAGAAAAACTTTTGACATACCTCAGCCCGGAATAAAATATTATGATTTGAAAGTGGTATGTTTTAAAGATATTAACGGCAATAAAATAATGGATAACAATGAGCAGGGAATTTCTGATATTGTTATTTCTGTTGACCGTGAATCGCAAATGGATTCCGTGACCAATACAGCTGTAAAGCAACGCGGGCAATTCATCCCTATCGAATTAGTTACAGATAATTTCGGTCAGATAATGTATTATCATATTCCTGAAGGAGAGTTTGATTTGCGCGTGTATCCTCTCGTTAACCTGAAAGACGTATACAACATTAACGGGCAATTGCAAAAGGCAAAGGTTATTCGCGATACCACATTTTACATCCCTTTTGCTCAAAGCTATAGGGTAATCGGGCACATCATTGTGCTCAGAGATGAATTTTCTTCCAATGGCATGACATCCGTTGCGAACATAAGGGTAGTTGCAACCGATTCTGCCGGCAATAGTTTTACAGCCCTCACCTCCAGTGATGGCAGTTATACCCTTTATGCGCCTGAGGCGGGAGAATACAAGGTAACTGTGAATAATATTTTTGGCGATCAATTTACATTGCAGGAACCGGAATACACCGTAAGTTTTGATGGCGCAAAAGAATTTCAGGTTGATTTTATCTTCAGCGAAAAGAAACGCCAGATGAACATAAGTGGAAACAGTAATAATAACTCTAATCCTAATCCTGTTCCAAATCCTAATCCTAATCCTAATCCCAATCCCAATCCCAATCCTCTGGTTTCACCAGCAGATACCTCTTCATCTGTTATTTACAGGATACAGATCATGTCAAGTTCAACTCAAATCCCGGCATCGCAATACGCCACAACATTCAAAGGAGCGAAAAATATAAAAGAGTATATTGAAAATAGAGTTTATAAATATACTGCCGGTGAATTTCAAACATGGGAATATGAGAAGGCGACCGAGTACAAAGACCAGTTAAAAGCGCAGGGATATGCAGGTGCTTTTGTTGCTTTTTTCAAAAACGGAAAGCGCATTAAGTAAATTTCATTCCTGAGATTACACAGATTTTTAAAAGAGATTACACCGATTTATAATAGTACTGTATTTCATCGGTGTAATCTCTTTGCTATTTATAATCGGTGTAATCACAATTATATCCCATCAACATCCCTTCGTTGAAAACATAGTGAATGGGTGCGATAGTTGCGCTATGAGTAAAACTAAATTCGTTTAGTGAGAATTTCCCTGCAATATATTGGATTATTATTTATCATTTGCCATTCGTCATTCGTCATTTCCTTTTCCCAACCCGTATTTCTTAAGTCATCACCTGATTATCCTGCAGCACTTTCTGAAAAATCATGGTCTGATTCTGTTTTTAATTCTCTTACACCCGATCAGCGCATCGGGCAATTGTTTATGGTTGCCGCCTATTCGAATGACAAAACCGATACCGCACAGATAAAAAAACTAATTGACTCCTGTGGGATTGGCGGACTTATTTTTTTTCAGGGAGGTCCCAGGCGTCAGGCAGTTCTCACAAATTATTATCAATCAAAATCCAATGTGAAACTTCTGATTTCCATTGATGGAGAATGGGGATTAGATATGCGCCTTGACAGCACGGTTCAGTTTCCCCGTCAGATGACGCTCGGTGCAATTAATCCCAAAGCAGATTCTCTGATTTATCTCATGGGAAAAGAAATTGCCCGCGAGTGCAGGCGGTTGGGGATTCATGTGAATCTTGCCCCTGTTGTAGATGTGAATAATAACCCGCTCAATCCGGTGATTAGCAGCCGCTCGTTTGGTGAAAATAAATTTTCCGTAGCGAGAAAATCAATGCTCTACATGAAAGGAATGCAGGATGCCGGAATTCTTTCCTGCGCCAAACATTTTCCCGGGCACGGAGATACGGAAAGCGATTCGCATAAAACGCTCCCTGTAATTTCTCACAGCAAAGAAACGATTGATACGCTCGACCTTTATCCATTCAAAGAACTTTTTAAACAGGGAATCGGCTGTGTAATGGTGGCGCATCTTTTCATTCCTGCGCTTGACACAACAGCAAACACAGCTTCTACATTGTCTCCGAAAGTTGTAACCGATTTGCTGAAGAAAGAATTAAAGTTTGAGGGATTGGTTTTTACCGATGCGCTCAACATGCAAGGCGTGAGCAAATTTTATAAGCCCGGGGAAGTGGATGTAAAAGCGCTCATTGCCGGAAATGATGTACTCCTTTTTTCTGAAGATGTTCCAAAAGCCATAGTGGAAATAAAGAATGCATTGGCACGCGGTGAGATCACGCAGGAAGAAATAGATAAGCGATGTAAAAAAATTCTGATAGCAAAGCAATGGTGCGGACTCAGCAGATATTCTCCGGTTGATACCGCAAATCTTTTCCGCGATATTAATTCTTACCGAAGCGAATACCTCAACATTCTTCTTGCTGAAAATTCTATAACGCTTCTGAAGAATAACAAAAAATTAATTCCCCTGATGAATCTCGATACGCTGAAGATTGCATCGGTAATGATAGGGGCGGGGAGCAGCAATAAATTTCAAGAAATGCTTGGCTGGTATTCCCCTGTGAAAAAATTTATTTTGGCAAAAGAACCGACACAATCCCAGTCCGATACGCTCTTGAAAAAACTTCGCGATTACAATCTTGTGATTTTTGGAATTGCCGGAATGAATAATCCCAAACAGGATTTTGGAATCACCTCCCAAACGATAAATTTTATCCGTAAAGCAAACCGCCAGTCGAAAACAATCGTTTCCATTTTCGCAAATGCATATTCTATGCAGATGTTTGACACGATTACCGACAGCACCAATGCAATTATAATGAGCTACGAGAATAATGATTACCTGATGAATCTTACCGCGCAAATGATTTTTGGTGGAGTTTCTGCTAAAGGAAAACTACCCGTAACTGCATCTAAAACTTTTCCGCTTAATTCCGGATTAAACACAGGCGCACCTATTCGTTTCAAATATACAGTCCCGGAAGATGTTGGAATGGATCCTAAAAAATTGGAAGCGCTGGATACAATCGTAGAAAGAGCAATTTCAGAAAAAGCATTCCCCGGCTGCGAAATTTTCTTTGCCAGAGATAGAAAAGTTTTTTATTACAAGTCATTCGGCTACCATACTTATGAGAATAAACGGGCAGTTAAGAATGATGATATTTATGATTTAGCTTCCATCACAAAAGTTGCTGCAACTACAGCCGCCACCATGCAGTTGGTGGACAAGAAAAAAATATCTCTTAACGATCTGCTCTGCTATCATTTACCTGAATTGGAAGGAACAGACAAGATGAATATTAATCTTAGGGAAATGCTCACGCATCAGGCGGGATTAAAAGACTGGATTCCATTTTATTTGAAAACATTAAGCAAAGGAGAATACAAGCCCGGCATATACAGCAAGTACAAGAACAAGGATTTTCCTGTTCGTGTGGCAGATAAATTATATATCAATAAGAACTATTCTGACACCATCTGGAAAAGGATCATTGAATCACCTGTGAGCGATAAGCACGAATACAAATACAGCGATCTCGATTTGTTATTTATGTGGAAAATAGTGGAGCGAGAAACAAAAATGCCGATGAATGAATATGTGCAGAAAAACTTTTATGCTCCGCTCGGATTGTCAACGATGGGATACAAGCCCAGGGAAAGATTTTCGCTTAACAGAATTGTTCCTACAGAATATGATGTGAAGTTCAGAAAACAATTAGTGCACGGAGATGTGCACGACCCCGCAGCCGCCATGCTGGGCGGGGTGGCAGGACATGCAGGATTATTTTCTGATGCGAATGATTTGGGCGTGATGATGCAATTGTTTCTGCAGAAGGGCGAGTATGGAGGCAAAAAATATATTGACACAGCAACAGTGAGTGAATTTACCAAGTGCCAGTTTTGTGCCGACAACCGCAGAGCAATTGGGTTTGACAAACCCGAAACTGATCCTAAGAAAGAAAGTCCTGTTTGCGATTGTGTTTCCTATTTAAGTTTCGGTCATCAGGGTTTCACAGGCACTATCACCTGGGCTGACCCTGAAAAAAATCTTGTGTATGTTTTTCTTTCTAACCGCGTTTATCCCGATGCCGAGAATCAGAAGATTACCAAACTGGGTGTGCGCAGTGCTTTGCTAAGAGTAGTGTATGGAGCGATGAAGTGATATTTTTCCATATTTGTATATTCGTAACCTTATTCGTAATTCGTAAAGAATGAAAATCGGAATTGTCTGTTATCCGACTTTTGGCGGAAGCGGTGTGGTTGCCACTGAGTTGGGCAAGGCGCTTGCCGCTAAAGGGCATAAAGTTCATTTCATCACGTATAGCCAGCCAGTAAAGCTGGATGTATCTTCTCCCAATATTTATTACCATGAAGTTTCTATTTCTGATTATCCGCTTTTTGATTATGCGCCTTATGAATTGGTTTTGTCAAGCAAGTTAGTGGATGTGGTGCGTTATTATAAATTGGATTTGCTTCATGTGCATTATGCCATTCCCCACGCAAGCGCGGCTTATCTTGCAAAGCAGATTCTTGCATCGCAAGGCATAAAAATTCCGTTCATTACCACGCTGCACGGAACAGATATTACACTATTGGGAAAAGACGCTTCGTTCGAACCGGTGATTACTTTCTCTATTAACCAGAGCGATGCGGTGACAACAGTTTCGCAATCTTTGAAGGATGATACATTGAAGTTTTTTAAAATTGAACGCGAGATAAAAGTGATTCCAAATTTTATTTGTCTGGATGATTACACTCATAAAGTAACAGAGCAGGAAAAAAAGCAATACGCACCCCATGGAGAAAAAATACTGATGCACATTTCTAATTTCCGGAAAGTAAAAAGGGTAGAGGATGTGCTGAAAGTTTTTGATAAGGTGAGAAAACAAATTCCTTCTAAGTTGATTTTAGTTGGCGATGGTCCTGAGCGAAGCAATATTGAAAACCTCTGCAGGCAGTTGGATACTTGCGGAGATATTATTACTCTTGGCAAGGTGCGCGATACAGAAAAAATTCTTCCGGTTGCGGATTTATTTTTACTCACGTCTGAAACAGAAAGTTTCGGACTTGCAGCGCTGGAGGCAATGGCGGCAAAAGTTCCTGTGATCTCCACCAATACAGGCGGAATCCCTGAAGTGAATCTTCATAATTTTTCCGGCATGCTCAGCAATGTGGGTGATGTGGATGGTATGGCAAAGAATGCAGTGTCAATTCTGAAAGATGAAAAAGAGCATAGAAAGTTTTCTGAAAACGCTTTCGAACAGGCAAAAAAATTTGGCATTGAAAAGATATTGCCGATGTATGAAGCATTGTACCAGCAAGTGATTGGTAAATAATAGTAAGTGCCGTCACTCCCCGCAATCACATTCTCCGTAATACATCACAGGTTCACGGGTTGCGTATTTCCATTCTTTGTTTCTATAGTAAATTACATAGCCGGGAGAGAAATAATAATAAGTGATTCCTTTCGCTTTGTAAATGGAAGAAAATTTTTGTTCTTTGCCATGAAAAGGTCCGTATCCATCAATCGTTGTACTGGAAAAATCAGGAATAACATAAATCAGTTTTTGGTTTACATAGAGAAGCGACCACGTTATCCTGTCATCATACCAACTATGATTTTTCTTTTTCGAATAACCCGTTGTATCTGTTGTACAGTAATAAAAATCAGTTGAATCTGTTTTGATGTGAATGCAGTTTTTTAACAGAACGCTGTAGGTGATTACATAGTCCTCGTTATTATTTTTACTAATAGATTGCAAGTACACATCTTTCTTTTCATCCACTTCAGTTGCTTTCCATCTGTATCTTGTCAAATATTCCTTATTGATGAGAGGACTTTGAAATTCTTCGCTTACCATCTCAAAAAGATTTGTTTTAGCTTTTAGTGAATCGTAGTTCAAACTTTTTCCGCAGTCAATTTTTCCGAGAATCATTGTTCCTGTACATTTCTTTTTTTTTAATTTAATTGTTCCAAGCAAAAACTTAGGATCAGGGTGTGTGCAGCATTCTTTCTGAGAAATCATTCTGAACTTTGACATTTTTCCATAACAGATTCCATTTTCACTGATTATGCTGACCGTATCAAATTTCTTTTTTAGATCTTTCGGGAAAGAGTCAATTCTGAGAAGTAACACTTCCCCTTTTTCGTTTTTTTCGTAAAGAGGAAGCGTTGGCTGGCTAAAGCAGTTAACAATAAATAATGAAAAATTTAAAATGAAAAAATATCTGATCATAGGGAAGGTTAGAATTACTGAGCCCCCTTCTCTGTCCACTTGTAAATTTTTTTTCCAATGCCAAAAGTTTTTTTACTGTTCGGATTCTGTGGGTGGGGAATGTTGAAATTAATTCCAATAGTTGCCATCACATCGTAGATACGCACTTTTTCAAAACCATTTGATTTGCCAAAGACAAAACGATAATCTCCAAATAAACTGATGTTTTCATAAATCAATTGGGTGATTCCGCCTCCGAAATTTATTCCCCATCTTTTTACTTCCACATAGGTGCCTTCCAAAACGCCTTTCGCAAACTGATCAAGGTCGGTGAAGGCAGTGCGTCTGCCTTTCCATTCATGTCTGTTGATGCCGGTAATAGTATAAATTCGGGTGAGTTGGCTTTGCGTGCGAAACGAAACTTGTCCATTGATGTCAAACTTTCTGGTATGAACATTATCCCATGCGGATGGAGATTCATGAACAGGGAAAGAAGAATATTCAGTGGATAGAAAAAATACGCTTCCGAGATGAGTAACAAGATGGGCATGCAATCCGCGATAGACCACCGAACTGTTATACCTGCTCAAATCAATGCTTGAATATACTGCTCCTCCGCCAAGTTGAAAAAGCGGCTCTTGGTAAATTGGTTTTTGCGCTTTGAAAGCAAAAGCAGAACAAGAAAAAGAAAGAAGAAACAATTGAAGCATTACTTTTCTCATGGCATAAAGGTACAAAAAGTGTTTTGAACTAACAAAAGTATTTAGCAACCGGCATATTTTTTTAGCTCCGAAGGAGTCCCTTCGGGATAAGTGGTAATCTTGCCCAAAAGATAGAAAGAAAATTGAAAGCAGAAACTATTAAGGCAGGGGCAAATTAAAACTCAATCCTGTAGCCCCCGTAAGGAAACAATCCCAGCTGATATTCTTCAGTAATTGCCTTCTTGTTGTCGTTATACACTTGCTGCAGAATGTTTTTTCGGTTGAAGATGTTTTCGATGTGGAAGAAAATGTAGTGCGAAACTTTTTTGGTATTGATGCGGTAAGAAATTTTGAAGTCAATTTTCTGGTAATCGCGGAACTGATTTTGAAAGGCAAGCGAATCAATGTACACTACATCTTTATTCAGAATAGATTGTTGAATGTCAATGGGAGTGTAGCGGTTGCCGCCAGCGAAAGTCATTTTTATATCAAAAGCGATGGACTGATTCTTTTTTCCTCCAACAGGCAGCTCAATTCCGCCAAGCAGATTATAAACATACCCACCGTTGAAAGCAGTATTGCGGAGAATTCCATCGCTTCCCTTGTATTTTGATTCATAAAGGGAAAGGGATGAAAGAAAATAATATTTTTTGCTGAAGAATTTTTCAATCGTAAACTCAGTTCCGTAATTATAACCGGTTCCTTTATTTTCCAATGAATCAACAAAAGTTAATCCTTCCAGTTCATTCCCAACATTCACGGTTGAGAACGAGCTCTTATGGTATTTTTCAATAGGAAGATTGTACAAATCCTGATAATAGCATTCAAGCTTCAGGCGAAAATCTTTCGCAAAGTTGTAATCATACGCCAGAACGTAATGAATGCTTCTGCTTAAATCAATGGTGCTGTTGGTGTTGTAGTATGCATTAGTGATTGAGTCAAAAGACTTGTACATATAATATATGAGAGGAAGTGTTTGGCTGTGCATTCCAAAAGCAAGAGAAAGAGTTTGCTTCGGCAAAAACTGCCATCGCATCCCAGCTCTTGGTTCAAGTCCAAAAGAATTTGTCAGTGCAAACCAGTTGTAATGCACCCCGCTATTGAAAGTGAGATTGTCAGTACAGCGATACTGCCAGTGTAAAAATGTCTGAAAGGAACTTGTATTTCCCTTTTCATTGAACTCATTAAGGTATCTTTTGTTATTGCGTGACCAGTAGATAGATTCGTAATTTACCATCATGTATTTCCATATATAACCTGTTTTAAGCAAGTGGTGCGCATTAATTTTATCCGTCACCGTGTAGTTGACAAAGTATTGTCCGTCTTTGGATGCATTGGTGTAAACGCGGAAAGGACTTTTATCAGCAGCAAGCGTATCAAGAGTTACTTTGAATTGCGAACCAGAAACTGAGACATTCAACTTGCCTGAAATTTTATCGGTAAAAAAATAGAGGTGAGAAAATCCGGCAACTCCCATCTTAGAACCAAATACAAGGTCTTCGCCCAAATTTGTGAATGACCAGTCTGTAGAATCTTTCTGACTATCGAGTAAAGAAATATCGCTCATGCCGCCAATTCCCCAGAGCGTGAACACACCGGCTTTTGATGTAGGAAGATTTATTTTATAGGAAAGATCCTGATAAGTTGGAATTCCGGAAACACCAAAATTGATTCCAAGCGTTTGAAAAAGTTTCAGAGAATTGTAGCGGTAATTAATCAGGTAAGAACCGTTATTTGATGAGGCAGATTTTCTGGTTGTATCATTCGTTCCTTGTCCCTTGTCCCTTGTTCTTCCTAAAGGTCCTTCAATTCCGCCTTCCCATCCGTTCAGTCCGGCTTGACCTGTGTATTCCATTTTTTCATTGTTTCCGTTTCTCATCTTCAAATCAAACACAGCTGACATTTTATTTCCATACTCGGCAGGAAAAGCGCCCGTAAGAAAATCAGAAGAGCCCAAAAGATTATTATTGAGAATGCTCACAGGACCTCCTGTTGCGCCCTGCGTAGAAAAATGATTCGGGCTAGGGATGTCAGTGCCTTCCAAACGCCACAAAACTCCGAGGGGAGAATTTCCGCGCACGATTATATCATTGCGTGCATCATTGCCTGTTGCCACGCCTGCGTAAGCAGCAACCATTTTGCTTGGGTCACCGCGGCTTCCTGCATAACGCTCCGTTTCTTCGCTCTGAAAATTGCGCGCGCTGTTCGTTACCAAATCATTGTTTGCTTTTGTTTTGTCTTTCTCAGCAATAATCACCACTTCATTACCCATTAAAAGTTTTTCGTGCATCTCTACATTGAGCACTACCTCTTTTCCTGTGGTTGCGATGATGTTCTGGAGGATTATATCTTCATATCCAATAAAAGAAAACTTTATGGTATGCCTGCCCACAGGAACTTTTGCTAAACGAAATTTCCCGTCCGCATCAGTAATAGAATAAATATTCGTATCAATATTCAGAACTTTTACACCCACCTGCTCAATCGGTGATTTTGAATCGGCATCCACCACAACTCCGCGAATGGTTTGTGTCAGCGTTTGAGAAAATGCTGAATTAAGAATTAAGAATTGAGAATTGAGAAGCACTAAAACATACAGCCAATTCTTTTCTATAATATTTGTTATCAGATTGTTCATTTTCCTAATAGAATTAGCAAATATACACCTAAGTAATTCACCTCAAATTCTCTTTTCTTGGTATTAATCCTTTTTCTATATTTGCGTCCCTTTTTATAAAAAAGGAAAAATAAAACAATAACCCTTATGCCTTCCCCCGACATGTCGGGGGATCCAAGGTCTCCGCAAGGGGAATAGGGCATGAGACAAAACAAAAATAAATGTCAAAGCAGTACGAAACAGTATTTATCTTGACACCTGTCCTGTCTGACGAGCAGACAAAAGAAACAGTAAACACATACAAAAAACTGTTCAAGGAACATGGTGTGAAAATCGTTCACGAAGAATCATGGGGGCTGAAAAAACTGGCCTACCCCATCAAAAAGAAAAACACGGGTTTTTACCAGCTCTTCCAGATTGAAGCTCCGGGCGAAGCTATCTCTGTGATTGAAACCGCTTACAAGCGTGATGAGCGTGTACTCCGTTATCTTACCATTCATCTTGATAAGTTTGCGCTTGCATTTGCTGAGCGCAGAAAAGCAAAACGGGCTAACAAAAAAGACAACCGAAAAGAAGAGGTTGCAGCGTAATTTATAATTCATAATCTTAATTTCAAAAATATGGCTACAGTAACAACCGATACAGGCGAAATCAGATATTTAAATCCTCCCGTGCTTGAGGTGAGCAATGTAAAATATTGTCGCTTCAAAAAAATGCGATGGGATTATATTGACTACAAAGACGCAGACTATCTCCTTAAATTCGTAAATGATCAAGGGAAACTTTTACCAAGGCGTTTGTCAGGAAACTCTGTTAAGTTTCAGCGAAGAGTTGCTCAGGCGGTTAAGCGTGCGCGTCATCTGGCGCTTTTGCCATTTGTTGCTGACGGATTGAAATAGGATTATTAATAACGAATGGCTCGAATGTTACAAATGACGCCAAGTATGATTTGTAATATTCGTAACAAGATTCGTTAATTAGTAACCAGGAAATAATAACTCTAAACACAAAAAAGAAAATGGAAGTTATATTAAAACAAGAAGTAAAGAACCTCGGCACAAAGAATGAACTTGTGAAAGTTCGTCCGGGTTATGCACGCAATTTTCTGTTTCCGCAGGGACTTGCAGTTGAAGCTACTACAGGAAGAAGAAAAGAACATGCTGAGATTGTTAAACAGCGCGCGCACAAAGAAGAAAAAATTCTTACGGCTGCACAAAAATCGGCAGAAGTTCTTAAGGGCATGACGCTGAAAGTTGGAGCAAAAGCAGGAGAAAAAGGAAAAATATTCGGCTCTGTTACATCCATTCAGATTGCTGAAGCAATCAAGAAATCAGGATATGATGTGGATAGAAAAAATATTTCAATTGAAAACGAAGAAAATATTAAAACCCTCGGCACTTATGCTGCTACAATAAAGTTTCACAAAGAAGTTATCGTAAAAGTAAATTTTGAAGTTGTAGCAGAATAGGATTTTATCATATTGAAAGGCATCTCGTTGTTTTATCGGGATGCCTTTTTCTTTTATCAATGGCACAGAAAGAAGAAATAGCAAAACGCAGGACTTTCGGCATCATCAGTCATCCCGATGCAGGAAAAACTACGCTTACTGAAAAATTACTTTTGTTCGGTGGAGCAATTCAAACTGCGGGTGCTGTTAAACACAATAAAATCAGGAAAACCGCTACATCCGATTTCATGGAGATAGAAAAGCAACGGGGAATTTCTGTTGCTACTTCCGTAATGGGTTTTGAATATAACGGTTATAAAATAAATATTCTCGACACACCAGGGCACAAAGACTTTGCAGAAGACACTTACAGAACACTCACTGCAGTTGACAGTGTTATTCTCGTTATTGACTGTGTGAAAGGAGTGGAGGAACAAACGAGAAAATTAATGGAAGTCTGCCGCATGCGTCACACTCCTGTTATCGTTTTCATCAACAAACTTGACAGAGAAGGGCGCGACCCTTACGACTTGCTCGAAGAAATTAATAAAGAGTTGCACATTCATACTCGTCCGCTTTCATGGCCGATAGGAATGGGTTCTGAATTCAAAGGAGTGTATAATCTTTTTGAGAAAAAATTACAATTGTTTTTTTCTGCAGACAAACAGCGAATTGCAGAAGATGTAATCGCGATTAATGATTTGAATGATTCTGCTCTTGAAAAATATGTTGGAGAAGATTACGCTAAGCAATTAAGAGAAGATGCTCATTTGATTGAAGGAGTTTACGAACCTTTTGATATGAATCTTTACCGTGAAGGTTATTTGGCTCCTGTTTTCTTCGGAAGTGCGATAAATAATTTTGGCGTGAAAGAGTTGCTCGACACATTCGTGAAGATTGCTCCTCCGCCTCTTGCCAGACAGATTGATAAGCGAATTATAAATCCTGAAGAAGAAGCATTTACAGGATTTGTTTTCAAGATACACGCTAACCTTGATCCGAATCACCGCGATAGAATTGCGTTTTGCAGAATTTGTTCCGGCCGGTTTGAGCGGAATAAATTTTATCATCACGTTCGTCTGGATAAGCAAGTTCGGTTTTCCAGTCCGACAAGTTTTATGGGAAGTTCAAAAAACATTATTGATGAGGCATTTCCCGGAGATGTGATTGGTTTGTATGACACTGGCAATTTCAAAATCGGTGACACATTAACAGAAGGAGAGCATTTGCAGTTCAAAGGTATTCCGAGTTTTTCACCTGAGATTTTTAAGGAACTTATTAATAAAGACCCGTTCAAGACAAAGCAATTAGACAAAGGAATCCGCCAACTGACCGATGAAGGTGTTGCGCAGTTGTTTGTTCAGCACATGGGGAATAAAAAAATTGTCGGCACAGTGGGCGAACTTCAGTTTGAAGTGATACAATTCAGATTGAGAGAAGAATACGGTGCTTCCTGCGAGTTTCGCCCATTGGATTATTACAAAGCTTGTTGGTTTACAGCACAGCCCCCTCTAACTCCCCCGAAGGGGGAGAACTTGCGCGTGTGGGTATCCACTCCTTCGGAGCAAAGCCCCTCTTCGGGGGGTTGGGGGACTTTTCTTTCCGTAAAAGCAAACAACATTGCATACGATAAAGAAAACCGCCCTGTATATTTTGCTGAAAGCGCATGGATGTTACAAAAGGCGCAGGAAACTTATCCTGATATTAAATTTCATTTTACTTCGGAGTTTGAAGAAGAAGAAGCCATTCGTCATTAGTCATTAACAACCATTTGGTATTATAAAAATTTTTATCTTTACCTTATGAGTTCCATAGAATTAGAATTATACGAACTGCTTAAAGTTAAACTTGGCGAAAAGGAAGCCAAGACATTGGTTACTTTTATTGAAGCGGAAGTAAAAGAAGAAATAGAAAAAGAAAAAAAGAACCTGCTTTCTCACGAGGATAAAGAAAAGCTTTTGACGAAAGCTGATGCGCTAACTATATTTGCAACAAAAGCGGATTTTGAAAAACTCAGAGCGGAATTACTTCTTGTTAAATGGATGCTCGGATTTGTGCTGGCGGGTATTCTTGCATTAATAGTAAAAACATTTTTCTGAAAATAGTTTCTATATTTGCTCATTATAACCCAGCGTTTATGTAATGAATAACTCTCTCTCTCTCTCTCTCTCTCTCTCGATTTTTTATTTAGGTTGCTCAGGAGAGCATATCTTTTTATTTTTAAGAAAAGTTTCCGAAACGCAGTTGAGTTTACCCCGTTGGATAATTTCAATCCTACGGGGTTTAACAGGCGTGATGTAATACACCCGCCTGCCGGACGGGCAGGTTTATTTTTGTTTAACCATTCACCCAGTGAAATTGTCTGTAAGACAGAATTTCACAGGGTAAAAACCATTTTACGATGAAAAAACTTTATGTGGTTATTTTGTTTGCTCTTATTAGCACAAACATATTTTCCCAGCAAATAACTTATTCTGATACTTCATGGAAATCAAAATATGAAATGTATGTTATAGGTAAATGTGATAAAGGTGTTTATGTATTCACAGCAAAAAGAAACAGCGACCAATTAAAAGACATGGCATTTAATTTATTTGATAATGATTTGAAAAAAATAAAATCTCTTAGTTATGATTTTGACAAGAAGGGTTGGCCTATAAAAGCATTTGTAGCTAACAATGAATTGAATCTACTTGTTTTTGATAAAAAAGGTCTTGAGGTTATTCAACCATTCGCAAATAAGATTATTACATTAAACCTCAGCAATGAATTTGTCTATGATAAATCATGGAATGATAGTTACCTCTTTAAAAGGTTTCACATTTTATCAGAGGGTAATAATTTCGTAATATATATGGATTATAAAAACCCCGACTCATGGGTTGCAGATTCTCCTAATATATATTACTGGACATTTGATGAAAACAACAATGTTAAAAAAAGTGTAATCAAGGTAAATGCTCCTGATTTTGGCAAGAAAAATAAAGCCATTCCCTTTTATTCTTTTGCCGGCAATTATTTTTTTGTTAACTATTTTAAATCGGAAAAAGAACGTCTTCATTTTTCTAGTGGCGCAGCAGAATTTATTTTTCAAACTTTAGATGGCGGAAAGGCAGATTTCGTTGATGTTAATACTGGCGATCTTCATTCTTTTGAAATTTCTGCTGTAGATGGTTGTTATTTTTTTTCATATAACTATTCAATAGAAAATAACAAAATAGTTTTTAGTGGGTTTTTAACAAAAAAAACCGAGAAAGAAAATCCATCATTTGCTTCAGGAACTTTCAAATATATTGTTGACCAATCAGGTGGAATTGATAATAAACAAATAGTTCCATTCACTCAAACGGTGCAAACACAAATTGATAACGCTTACAAAAACTCATCATTTTTCTCGTCACGTGGTTATGGACGAGCTGATTTTTATATTAATAATGGAAATAATATTTATGGTATCGAGGGAATGGAAATGCCTAAAGTTTACGTTGGTTCACCAAGCGGTGATGTCGTAACTCATTATACTGGTGAATTGCCACAAGAAGAATTTAGAGTGCCTGCAAATATTTATGGTGACATTGTATTATTATGTACTGATAAAACGGGAAATTATAAATGGATGAAATCATTTGAAAGAAACGAGAAAATAAAAGCATTTTCAAGAACATTGGATTGGGGTTCTTACATTTCTTGTAGTGATGGTAAATTTATTCATATCGTTTATAGTGATGATGGCAGCAAAATAACTCATTGCAAAATTGACGATGAAGGCAATACCAGCAAGAACACTCTTTCGGTTGAAGGAATTAAAATTTACCCGACAGAAGGCATTCAGATTTCAGATAAAGCAGTTGTAATGCCTTATGAAAAAGATGGACAATCAGGATTAATAAAAATTATTTTTTAACTGAGATTTGACGGAATTTATTTCCTCCAACTAAAAACTGAAAATGGAATCGCAAACAAAAAACTAATCATACAAAAATAAACCAACAAGACCCGCAAGGGCAAAAACAAAATGGCAGATATCAAAGACAAAGAGTATTCAGCGCTCAAGGAGAATTTAGAAAACATGGGCAATGGCATTGAAAAGCACAAGGACGATACGAAAAAACGGCTTCCGCCCGACATGATTCAAAAGACATATCAGGAATCTGAAGCCGCCCTCACAAAATCATGGAACACGGCAAAAGATGCGCAAACAAAAGCCAATGAAGCGTTTGATGTTTATCAGAGCGATGTTAAGAAATCGGAGGGCTTGTATAACGGGGATGTGCATATCATCAAAGGACTTTATGGCATTCACAGCGAAACGCTGCGCGATTATGGCGTTCAGCCCGAAAAACCACACACAGGTCGTCCGCCTAAACCACCCACTCAATAAAAACGCAAAATTTAAGGTTGCCTTCATTTTTTGGCTGAAATAAATGTTTTCCTCGTGGAAGAATAACAATTCTTTATGAAGGAATAACAATTCTTTGTGGAAGAATAACAATTCTTTGTGGAAGAATAACAATTCTTTGTGGAAGAATAACAATTCTTTGTGGAAGAATAAGAATTCTTTGTGGAAGAATAACAATTCTTTGTGGAAGAATAAGAATTCTTTGTGGAGGAATAACAATTCTTTCAATAGGAATAGTTTATCCTACACAAGGAATATCATTTCTTTCAGAAGGAATAACTTATCTGGTTTGGACTAAAGTCCGTTTGTATTGAATTTATTTGCCACGACCTTCTCCGAAGGAGTCCCTATGGGAAAGGTCGTGGCTATTGAAATAGCGGAAAGGATTTGGCTTTAGCCGAAAATATTATGGGCTGTTGCGTGAAGGATTGAGCCATTTGTTTGAGCTCTTTTTATGCTTCATAAAAAAGCGAGTGGCGAAAGCCTGACCCCTTGCGTTTCGCTTGGGGGCACGCCCACATGCAAATACAAATAGGCAAAGGGCAGTAGGCAATCAATAGCCAAACAATCAATACAGAACAACTGAACATTCGAACATTTGAATAATCGAATGACGAATGTTTTCAACCGTAAACTGTAGACCGTAAACTGTAAACGCTATTCATACCTCAGCGCTTCAATAGGGTCAAGCTTAGCAGCTTTCATGGCGGGATAAATTCCAGAGATGATTCCCACCGTAATGCAAATCACAAGCCCTCCGAAAATCCACATCCAGGGCATAATGAATCCTGACTTCATCTGAATGGAGGTGATGTTGCCGATGGCGGTGCCGAGAATGATTCCGACCAATCCACCGAGCAAACAAATTACAATGGCTTCGATGAGAAATTGATTGCGTATGTCTTTTCGTGTTGCGCCCATGGCTTTGCGTGTGCCTATTTCGCGTGTGCGTTCGGCAACGGCAACCAGCATAATGTTCATCAGCCCGATTGCCGCGCCCAGCAGTGTGATGATTCCGATAATGGTTGCCGCCAGGGTTACGTATTTAATATTGTCTATGAGAATTCCGGCAAGGGCATCGCTCTTGGTGATTTCAAAATTATCTTCTGCGCCTGTGCCGAGTTTGCGGATTCCTCTGAGTAATCCGGTTGCTTCGGCAAGCGTTGCTTCGAGCACGCGCGCATTGAAAGCAAGCACGTTTATGGTGAATGACATTTTTGGGTTGGGGAAATACTGCCTCGCGCTGGTTACCGGTATCAAACAAATTTTATCTCCGCCAAACATCATGCTGCTTCCTTTTGATTTCAACACTCCAATCACGGTGAACTTTCCGCTTCCCACGGTGATGATCTGGTCAATCGGATTTTCTTTTTGCTTGAACAAAACCGCAATAAGTTCATTGCCGATGATTACCACATGCGCGTTGTTTTGAATATCCTGTAAAGAAAAATTTCTTCCCTTGCCAAGTTCGTATCCTGATGTGGAGAGGTATCCTTCATCCGAACCAAGCACCTGCACATTCGGATTGCTTTTGTTGGATTTGAATTTCAACGTTGCCGTTTGCGATGCCCAGGTGGAAACAGAAACTGCCGCGCCATACTGAAATTCTTTTTTAAACTGAGTTGCCTGCGCGAAGGTGATGGGTGGAAACCGCTTTGCTTTTTTTCCCCTCCTCCCGATGTGAACTGACATTTCGCGGTTGCGAACGGTGAACGTGTTGGCTCCCATATCGGTGAAGTTGCTGTTGATGGAAGATTTAATGCTGTCAATGGCAGTGAGAATTCCAACCAGCGCCATGATTCCAATAGAGATAATGAGAATAGTGAGAATGGTTCTCAGCAACTGGCTTCGGATGGAACGCAGAGCGATGAGAATATTTTCAAGCAGCATTTTCACAATGGCGAAGATAGAAGGAATTTTGTCTGTGATAATCTGTGCAATCTGTGGCAAAAGTTTCTACATTTGTCAGCAAAACGATTAACGATTAACTATTAACTTTTTTATAAATGGACTTATCTAAAATCCTTTCCATCTCCGGCATGAGCGGACTTTTTAAAGTGGTTGCTCAGGGCAAAAGCGGACTTATTGTTGAATCGCTTGCCGACAAAAAAAGAATTCCGGTTCACGCCACCAACAAAATCAGCGTGCTGGATAATATCAGTATTTATGTTCACCCCGTAGGAGATTCCAAGGATGATACAATTCCTCTTCAGGATTTGTTAAAGAAGATATATGAAAAGCAAAACGGAGGTGTAGCGCCCGATTCTAAATCCTCTGATGATGAACTGAAAAAGTTTTTCGGAGAAGTACTTCCTGAATATGATAAGGAGAAAGTTCATACTTCTGATATCCGCAAAGCAATTCTCTGGTATAACCTTTTACAGAAGACGGATATTTTTACGAAGAAGGAAGAAGACCCCGATGGGGCAGGAAAAAAAGATGATGCGCCAGTTATTGCCGAGGAAGGAACAAAAAAGCCCGAACATAATTTCACACATGAAAATCAAGGAAAGCATTTGAACCCTACTGCCAATGTTCCGAAGAAAACAATGGGCGTTAGAAAAACCGGAGTGGCATGATGAATTAAGGAATTAGGATTTGAGGATTAAAGATTTTAAATCCTACATCCCAATTCCTACATCCTAAATTGCATTTAACTTATGGAATTCGATTTAACCAAATTAAAAAAGCGCCCTTCCTACCCATTTGAAACCATTGCGGTGGGTCTTGCCTTTTCTCCGCGAATGGAAATCATTTTATCAGAAGCAAAAAAGATTGCTGATGCATGCGGTTCTAAATTAGTTTTAATTCATGTTGGACCGAAAACAAAAGAGAAAGAAAAATCTCTTGGCGATATTCTTTTTCATACAGGTATTGAAGATAAGAAAGCAAAAATTATCTGGGCAGAAGGAGATGCAGTGGATACCATTCTTAAGCTTTGTAAACTAAATATTGTTGACCTTCTCATTCTTGGCGCTCTGGAAAAAGAAAACATCATTAAGTTTTATCTTGGCTCTATTGCCCGCACCATCAGCCGAAAAGCGAAATGTTCGGTTCTTCTTATTACCAGCACATCCGCGCAAAAACCAAAACAAAAAGTAATCATCAACGCAGGCGCTGACCATCCTAAAACGATGCATACTATTAACACGGCTTTTTATTTTGCAAAGCATACCGGAATAAAAGAAGTCACACTTGTGCACGAAGTTCACGCGCCTGCGCTTGCCATGGCGATGGCTGACAGCAGCAGCGCGCCTGAAGTAACAAAACTTAAAAAAGAATATACCGAAGAAGAAACGAATAAGCTTCATTCAATGATTTCCAAATGCGATATAGGAAACCTGAAAATCAATGAAAAGATAATTAAAGGAAGACCCGGCTATGCAATCCGTCAGTATTCCGAAACAAAAAAAGCAGATCTTCTTGTAATTAATTCGCCCGACACTCACCTCACTTTTCTTGACCGGATTTTCACACACGACATTGAATATATTCTTGCCAATCTTCCCTGCAATCTTTTAATTGTTCATTCAAGAGTTTAATTTGTGTCTAAGTTCTCTCATAATGACCTGATAGTAATTCTCACTGCTATCGGCACTATTCTCATTTTGTCCCGCATTATTTCTGAAATGGGAAGGAAGTTTCACTTCCCGATTGTAATGGGAGAAATTGTTGTCGGCATTCTTTTGGGTCCCACTATACTTGGAACATTCAATCCTGAATTTTTTGAAAGAGTTTTTCCGAAAGATGGAAATGTTTCCATCGCGTTTGACGGGCTGGTGAATCTTTCTGTAGTGCTTCTTCTGTTTGTTGCCGGACTTGAAGTTCAATTGCCCATGGTATTGAAGCAGGGGAAAACCGCCATCTTTACAAGTTTTTTCAGTATGCTGATTCCCTTTGCAACAGGATTTGCTTGCGCCTTTTATTTTCCGAAATGGTTTGGAAATGATTCGGGCGGAGATGTTTTTTTCGCCATGTTCATCGGAACTGCGCTGGCGATTTCAGCATTGCCTGTCATCGCCAGAATTCTGATGGACATGAATTTGTTCAAAACAAATATAGGCATGCTTATCATGGCTTCTGCCATGTTCAATGATTTATTCGGGTGGCTTATTTTTTCATTCCTGCTTTCCATGAAAACAGCAGATGAATCAATGGGAGTGGGTTATACCATATTATATATTTTCGGATTTGGAATTTTTATGCTCACCATCGGTAAAAAAATTATTGATCGCTCGCTGCCATGGATTCAAACAAAACTTTCCTGGCCCGGTGGAGTGCTTTCTATCTCCATTGGAATTTGTTTGCTCTGCGCTGCTTTCACAGAGAAAATAAATATTCATGCAATTCTTGGCGCTTTCATAGCGGGAATCGCTTTTGGAGATTCAGTTCATCTGCATGAAAAAGCACGCGAAATCATTCATCAGTTCATCACCAATTTTTTTGCTCCGTTGTTTTTTGTTTCTATCGGATTGCGTGTTAACTTCATAGATAACTTTGACGCCACGATTGTCGGAATAGTTTTGGTGCTTGCTTATTTCGGAAAAGTATTTGGCGCAGCATTCGGAGCATATATAGGTGGATTGAAAATCAAAAAAGCTTTTGCCGTGGGATTTGGATTGAATGCGCGCGGTGCAATGGAAATAATTCTTGGAACTCTCGCGCTCAGTGCCGGTCTTATTTCACCCAAACTTTTTGTAGCGCTTGTTATCATGGCGCTTGTGACCAGTTTGACGAGCGCTCCGCTCATCAGAAAGTTTCTTCAATAAAAACTAATATTTTCTATTAGCATCTAAGAGAAACATTCGGCAAGAGAAAAAGCTTCTTTCATTCTCACACCCTTCTCCGTTGTCTTAACAGTACAGCATTCATGTTTGGAATCATGCTCAAAGAATAAAACATATTCTTCGGTAGCGGCTTTGCTTAGGAATTTTTCTTTTTCGTCTAATGTTAACAGAGGACGAGTATCGTATCCCATTATATAAGGAACAGGAATATGTCCGGTGGTAGGAATTAAATCGGCAACATAAACAATTGTCTTCTCTTTATATTTAATGTGAGGATGCATCATTGCTTCGGTATGCCCGTTGGAAAACAGTGCCTCACCCCAACCCTCCCCGAAGGGAAGGGAGGCAAGTTCATCATCTGAAGAAGGAGGTGTAATAAATTTTAGGTGACCGCTTTCTTGAATAGGTAAAATATTTTCTTTAAGGAAACTTGCGCCTTCTCTTTTGTTTGGATGCATCGCCCAATTCCAGTGTCTTTCATTACTCCAGTAAGTTGCGTTTTTAAAAGCGAGTTCAAATTTTGTTCTGTCGCTGTTCCATTTCACACTTCCTCCGCAATGGTCAAAGTGAAGGTGAGAAAGAACAACGTCCGTGATATCATCAGGAGTAAATCCATGTTTCGCTAAAGATTTTTCCAGCGTATCATCTCCGTGTAGAAAGTAGTAAGAAAAGAATTTTGCATCCTGTTTTGTGCCGCAGCCGTTGTCAATCAGGATAAGTTTATTTCCGTCTTCAACCAACAGTGCGCGCATTGCCATATTAATCATATTGTTTTCATCGGCAGGATTGGTTCTTGTCCATATTGATTTAGGAACAACTCCAAACATGGCGCCACCGTCAAGTTTAAAGAAACCTGTATTAATGGTATATAGTTTCATAAATTATATGGTTCTACTATGTTTGTTGTGGGTAAACCCCGTAGGATTAAAATTATCCAACGGGGTAAACTAAAAAATGAACAATAGAACATTTGAATAACGAAGTCAGAAGTAAAATACATTCACTTCGAATGTTCTCAGTTCAAATGTTCAAATGTTCGTTATTCAATTTACAGTTCTACTATAAATCTCTACCCACAGGAAACCTTGTAGAACCAATTATATTATCAATACATATACTGCCCTCCATTGATAGAAATGTCGGCACCGGTCATGAAGGCGGCTTCATCGGAAGCGAGATAAGCAACCGCAGCAGCTATTTCTCGAGGTTGTGCCAAACGACCCATGGGGACTTGTGCAATAATTTTTTGCATCACTTCATCAGGTATTCCTGTAAGCATAGGTGTGGCGGTGTAGCCGGGGGAGATGGTGTTTGCGGTAATACCATATTTTACAACTTCCATGGCAATTGTTTTTACAAATCCATACATGCCGGCTTTGGAACTGGAATAATTGCAAGTGCCGTAAGAACCTTTATGCCCGTTAACGGAAGATATGCAGATGATTCGTCCCCATTTTTTTTCTACCATTTGGTTAATGACCAATCGTGAGCAGATGAATACACTGTTCAGGTTTGTGTTGATGACTTCATACCATTGTTCAGGAGTCATCTTTCTTACGGTAGCATCTCTTGAAATACCTACATTGTTAACAAGTACATCTACAGGACCAACTTCATCTTCAATTTTTTTTATCATAATGGTTGCAGACTGATAATTAGTGACATCGCCCTGAACGATTTTCACATCAATGCCCATTTGCAACTGGTCATCGCGCCATTTTTTTGCCATTTCGCGCCATTTCATTGCAGTCGTAAAATTTCTGTAGTTGGCAACTACAGAATATCCATCTTTATAAAGGCGTTCACAAATAGCAGTTCCCATACCGCCCGTACCCCCTGTTACAAGCGCTACTTTATTATTTTTCTCCCTCATACATTATCGCGATTATAGTAAGTTAAACACAATTACAGAAAATCAAAATTAGATATTTACAACAAATGTAATTATTGTAATCTTCTGATAATCTTGTAATCCTGATATTAAAGAGGTTCTTTCACATACCGCCCAGGTGCTGGTTCAATCACTTTATTTTTTTTGCTTCCTGGTTTTGCAGGTGCGTTAATCTCTTTGCCGGAATGTTGCTTCAGCCATTTAGCCCAGTGAATCCACCAACTTTCTTTATGATACTGTGCGGTTTCCTTAAAATGATCTAAGTCCTTTCCGAGTTTTCCATTGCTGAAATATCCGTACTTGTTTTCTTTTACGGGTGGATTTACAACTCCTGCCACATGACCTGATTCCCCTATTACAAATTCCACTTCACCGCCAACAAGACGAGTGGTTGAAAATGCGGTTTGACACGGTGAGATGTGGTCTTCTGCGGTGCCAAGCACATAACACGGGGTTTTAATTTTTCCCAAATCAACAGGGGTGTTACATACTTTGAGTGCATTCTTTTTGCTTAATTTATTTTCAAGTATGAAATGCCGTAAATAATAAGTGTACATATTTCCCGGCAGATTGGTATTGTCATTGGTCCAATGCAGGATAGAGTAGGGAGCAGGATCATTTCCTTTGAGATAATTATTAACGACATAACTCCATATCAAATCTTTGGAGCGTATCATGTTGAAGGCATTGGCCATATCTTTTCCCTGGAGCATTCCGTTCTTGCCTAATTCTTTTTCCATTTTTTGAATCAGCGGAAGGTCAACCACAGCGCTCAAGACACCAAAGTCAGAAAAATCAAGCATCGTGGCAAGGAAAGTAGCGGTGTTCAGGTCACTTTTCTTTTTTTCAGCGAGTACTGCTGCAACAGAACCCAGCAGTGTTCCTCCGATACAGTAGCCGAGTACATTTACTTTTTTCTGACTTGTAATTTCCTCAATTGCCGTAACAGCATCTAACATTCCGCTTTCTGCATAATCGTCAAAAGTAAGTTTTCCCATATCGCCTTTGGGCACACGCCATGAAATCATAAATACGGTGAAGCCCTGTTCTACAGAAAATCGCACAAAAGAGTTGTACGGTTCCAAGTCAAGAATATAATAACGATTTATCCAAGGGGGAATAATCAGCAATGGCACTTCACAAACTTTCTTGCCGGTCGGTTTGTACTGGATGAGTTGAATCAGTTCGTTTTCAAAAACTACACTGCCCGGAGTAGTTGCAAGATTTTTTCCTACTTCAAATGCTGAGAAATCTGTCTGGCTGATTTTTCCAAGTTTTATATCCTTGAGTAGGTTATTAAATCCTTTCTTTAAACTTTCTCCGTTCGTTTGCTGTGCCAGTTTGATTGCTTCCGGATTTGTAGCGAAAAAATTAGCTGGAGATAAAGCGTCAACAAAAAGCTGTGTATAGAATTTGAGTTTCTTTTTGGTAGTTTCATCTATATCTGCCTGCTCTATGATATTGTTCATCAATTCAGATGCCATGAGATAGGTCTGTTTGATGAAATAAAAATAATAAGGGGATTCGTTCCACTCAGGCGCATTGAAACGTTTGTCGCCATTAGGCAGCGGGTTTCCTCCTTCCATTATGTGTTGGTTGATTTCCTGCCACAACTCCATTTGTTTTTTATAAAAATCGAAATAACTGTTCTGAATATTTGACCCAGACTTTTCCGGGTTGGATGCGATGCTGTTGCTGAAATTGCGCCAGGTTTCTGTCATGTCCTTGCTTGAGTGAATCAGATTTGGCAAACTGTCAAGGTAGGCTTGCGTCATACGCTGACCGGCTTCTGCCATGTCTTTTAGCAATTTGGTAGTTTCGTTGCTTGTTGTTTTTTGTGATCGGCTCATAGTTTAAAAGTGTTAAAACAATGAAAGTACAAAAATAAAAAACCCTCCGATGTATCAGAGGGTTTCAAAATCGGATTATACAGTCATAAAAAAATGGTTTACGGTTTATAGTTTACGGTTTAAGGTTGATAGAACTATAGACAGTAAACTGTAAACTCGAAACCTTATTTATCTTTCTCCCACCAGTTTGCCACCCAGTTGCTGTATGCCTGCAAGCCCTTACTTTGAAATTTTACAAGTGTATCAATCTGCGTGTTGATGTTGTTGGAAAAACGCTTGCTGAAATTAACCGACAGGTTGATGTGCTTGTTATACACATCAACGATTTTCTTCATATCGCGGGTAGAAAGTTCAATGCTCTGCTCAAAATTTTTCTGCTGCAGGGCAACAAATTTTTCATAATTGAATTTATCGGATGAATAACCCTGATGCAATGCCTCTGCGCTTTTCTTGTTGAAGTCAATAATTTGGCTTATGCGGTGCAGATGTGAGTCAATGATGGTGTCAATCACCTCTTCGGACATTTGCAATGAATTAGCAAAAGTGCTGTTAATTTCATCCAGATGGGAAGTATCCATTTTGGCATCCTTCATTTGTTCCCGCAGTGCTTTCACATACTCCTTGTTTGTCTCAATAGCGTGGTTGTACTGCTTGGTGCAGGCATCAATGGTGGATCGGATGTTTTCTTTTGCTTCCTCGCTGGCTTCATCCAATTTTGATTTAAGCCCTTCTATCTGCTCAGAGATAGTTTTGTTTTCCGATGTGCCGGATTGCTTTTTTGCTTTTGGTTCTTCTACTGTTGTCATGGCGAATGAGAATTGGTGGTACGGATAATGAATTGATTACGAATCTACAAATGAGGACATTTTCTGTTATTCGTAAATTCGTTTTTTTTTTATTCTCTATCCTTCCCTTTTGTTTATTGTTTATTTGTTTTTGTTTGTTGATTTCTTCTCTTGTTCAAAATTTTTGAGCGTGTCATTGAAGAGTTTGGTGTTCATCTCTGCCACCGCATCAAACTGTTTGGTGATGCTGTTGAGCAACTGCTCACTTGCCTTTTGAGTAAACTGCGCTTCTTTATTGTAATTCTCCACCAGGTTTTTAATGGTTTGCCCTGAGGTTTTGATGGTGCTTCCAAGGATGTTTTTAAATTGTTCGGAATAGTTTTTGAGATTATTTTCCTTAGTAAGAGTGTTTAAGAATTGCGTGCCCGAGTCGCTGAACAATTCAGATTGTTTCTTAAAAATGCTGAGTACGGCCTCAATAACTTCCTTGCTTACAGGCGAAAAAAAGGATTCTTCTTCGCTCCATGAACGGAATATTTTTTCCGTTACTTCTTTTGAGAGTTTACTCGTCTCCGCCAGTGTTTGCTGATAGGAGTCAAGATTTTTTTTCCACAGGTCGGAAGCGACTCCATAGTTTTTTGAAAAGTCGGTCTTGAGAGTGCCTCCAACAAAATTGGTGTACCACTCGGCAGAAGTGGAGAGTTGTTGGTTGTACGCCTCCAGAATGGACAGCGATGCCTTTTTGTAAATGTCGGTAGTGGTTTTGAATGCTTCCTGCATTTGTTCCGCTGCGTTTGCAAATGTTTTTTCTTTTGTTTCCATGATGATATAATTTATTATTGATTATTGGTTTCGAAATATTAACGATTAACTTATTCTGTTACACTTTTTCTTTTTCTCCCGGTTGTTTCCACCATTCCTGTGCCCAGCCGGTGAATCGCTGCAATGATTTTTTCTGAATTTCAAACATGGCTTCCACCTGTGCGTTCACATTATCCGCAAACTTTGTGTTGAAGTTGAGTGCCAGATTGGTATGTTTGTTATAGAAATCAAGAATCTCTTTGGTGTTTTCGGCAGTGAGTTTCTGTGATGCTTCCATGTTTTCGTGAATCAATTCCAAAAACCTGTCAGCGTTTTCCACATTGGATTCTTTCACCGCTTCCACCAGTTTGGTATTGAAATCCACAGTGAGTTCCATCTGTCTGGTGTAGGAATTGATGATGCCATCCAGCGTATCTTCCGCCAGCTCTAACGATTGCAAAAAGGTGTTTTTCACTGTGTCGCTCACCTCTTCGTTCACTTCGTGCAGGTCTAACTTTTGCTTGATGGTGTTGAACACTTCGGCATTGGTATCCAGCACCGTGTTCATTTGTTTTTTGCTCGTGCCAATCAGTTCTCTGATTGTTTGTTTTGATTTTTCCGCAAAGCCGTTGATGTTCTTTTTAATCTTTTCAGCTTTTTCATGCGTGCTTGTTGTTTTTGTTTCCATGATGATTTGTTTTGTTACATAAAATTGTTTTTAATAATTTGGGACGCGAATATAATACATACTTTTAAATACACACAACATTTTATGATAGTTTTTTATGTGTTTCTGGTCATGTATCCTCCTGATATTTATCAGGTTTATCCGTTACCGTGTTCCTTTCAGTATTTTTAGGTCTTTCGCTCAGATAATGTACTGAACCTGTATTCTATATGGATGGAGAAAGAAAATACACAAGGTTGAATAACTATTCAATAGCAAATTTTCAAAAGCAAAACCACTAATTGATTTCATTCGTAAATTCGTTTTTCTATGCGGGTTCACTTTATTTCAATCGGAGGCGCAGTAATGCACAATTTCGCGATTGCTCTTCACAGGAAAGGTTATACGGTCACTGGTTCAGATGATGAAATTGTTGAGCCGTCAAAAACGCGGCTTGAAAAACTTGGCTTGCTTCCTGCAGAAATGGGCTGGCATCCTGAAAAAATTTCCGAAGAGCTGGATGCAGTTATTCTCGGCATGCACGCGCGGATTGATAACCCTGAACTTCTCCGAGCACAGGAACTCGGACTGAGGATTTATTCCTACCCGGAATATATTTACGAGCAGACAAAAGATAAAATCAGAATTGCAGTAGGAGGGAGCCATGGCAAAACCACTATCACTGCCATGATTCTTCACGTGCTGAAGCAATGCGGAAAAGATTTTGATTATCTCATTGGCGCGCAGGTGGAAGGATTTGATACAATGGTAAAACTTACCGCCTCAGCCACTATTGCGGTGTTTGAAGGCGATGAATATCTTGCCTCTCCGATTGACCGCAGACCAAAATTTCTTCTTTACAAACCCGATGTGGCTCTCCTCAGCGGAATTGCATGGGATCACATCAATGTTTTTCCGACTTACGCAAGTTATGTGGAGCAGTTTAAAAAATACATTGACTGCATCGAGCAGATTGGCGCACTGGTTTATTGCGAGACAGATGAAGAAGTAAAAAAACTTATTTCTAAAGCAAGAGCAGATATCAGATTGTATCCCTATTCAATACCGAAACATAAAATTGAAAATGGAAGCACTTATTTAATAGATGAAGGCAAAGAAATTCCGCTGATGGTTTATGGCGAACACAATCTGATGAACATCAGCGGAGCTCGTTTGGTTTGCCGACAAGTCGGAATCAGCGATGAAATTTTTTATAAAGCCATTGCTTCCTTTAAAGGTGCGGCAAAGAGATTGGAATTAATTGTCAAGAATGATTCATTTGCTTTTTACAAGGACTTTGCTCATTCGCCATCGAAAGTAAAAGCAACGATTGAAGCAGTGAAAAAACAATTTCCGAATAGAAAACTTATTGCCTGCCTTGAACTGCACACCTTCAGCAGTCTGAATGAAAATTTTCTGAAAGAGTATGCAGGAACGATGGATGCTGCTGATGAAGCAGTTGTTTATTTCAATCCGCATACGATAGAGCATAAGAAACTAAAGTCCATCACAGAAGAGCAGGTGAAAATATCTTTCAAGCCCATCCCCAACCCTTCCCCAAGGGAAGGGAGTTCATTTTCTGTATTTACAAATTCAAAAACTCTTTTTGACTTTCTGCTGAAGCAGAAATGGGAAAATAAAAATCTGCTCATGATGAGTTCAGGAACTTTTGACGGAATGGATTTCAAGACACTAATTCCACGAATTGACACGAATTAATTAGCACGAATTCGTGCTAATTAGTGGCAGGTGGATTCTTCACCAGGAAAGCTGATGAAATAAAAGAAAGTATCAGTCCTGCAATCAAAACTCCTGTAAGCACACCCGTTGCCTGTTTCAGAGGCGTGTAAAATTCCTGAATCGAAACAATGGCTAAATCAATTTCACTTTGCGGTTTGTTTGCCGTGTGCATAAATTCTACTGTCTGTGAAATTATCTGTGGTGCCGTTTCGTGGTCAAGGAACATGAAGTAGAGATAAGTGAATATCGAAACGATAAGCGCAGTGACCACTGAAATACCCAAAGCGGTTTTCATTACTTCTTTCAGCGTGATGTATCCGTTCAGTTCTTCTTTTCGGTTTCTTATAGCCATAACAAGAGGAATGGAAATCAGTAAAAGACCGATCAGTCCTGAATAAATTCCGAATGTGGTGAATTGGGAATGTGTAAAATAAACTCCGAGTTTGCAGAAAATCATCAGAGCAGAGGCGAGTAAAGAGTATTTGATAGTAGAGTTCAAGGAATCCCCCTTAGTCCCCCTTTACAAGGGGGAGATGGTTAGCTGTTCATCGAAACTAAAAACTCCTCATTGCTCACCGTGTTCTTCATTCTGTCCTTGATGAACTCCATGGCTTCAAGCGGATTCATATCGGCAAGGTGCTTGCGCAGTATCCACAGGCGCTGAAGCGTTTCTTTGTCAACCAGCAAATCGTCTCTGCGTGTGCTCGATGCGGTGATGTCTATAGAAGGATAAACTCGTTTGTTGGCAAGTTTTCTGTCCAGCTGCATTTCACTGTTTCCTGTTCCTTTGAATTCCTCATAGATGACATCATCCATTTTAGAACCTGTTTCTGTGAGTGCTGTGGCAAGAATGGTGAGCGACCCGCCATTCTCAATTTTCCGTGCAGCTCCAAAAAAGCGTTTTGGTTTTTGCAGAGCAGTTGCCTCCACACCACCCGACAAAACTTTTCCTGATGAAGGAGAAAGTGTGTTGTAGGCACGGGCAAGGCGTGTGATAGAGTCAAGAAGAATCACCACATCGTGTCCGCACTCCACCATGCGTTTTGCTTTTTCTAAAACAATATTTGCTATGCGCGCGTGGCGCTCTGCCGGTTCGTCAAATGTGGAAGAAATAACTTCTGCGTTAACGCTTCGCGCCATATCAGTAACTTCTTCGGGGCGCTCGTCAATCAGCAGTACGATGAGATATGCTTCAGGGTGGTTTTCTGAAATCGCGTTTGCCAGATCTTTCAGCAGAACGGTTTTACCTGTTTTCGGCTGGGCGACAATCAAAGCGCGTTGTCCTTTTCCTATGGGCGTGAATAAATCCACCACGCGCAAAGACATGTTTTGTTCTTTAGGGCGGGTGAGTTTGAATTTTTCTATAGGGAAAAGAGGCGTGAGGTGATCAAACGGAACGCGGTCGCGCACATACGATGGGTCGCGACCGTTGATGGCTCCCACTTTAATGAGCGGAAAATATTTTTCGCCTTCTTTCGGTGGGCGAATGTCGCCCGATACCGTATCGCCTGTTTTTAGTCCGAACAAACGGATCTGCGACTGCGATACATACACATCATCGGGAGAATTCAAATACTGATAATCGGAAGAGCGCAAAAAACCATAGCCATCAGGCATGATCTCCAATACGCCTTCGCCAATCACAATGCCGTCAAAATTAATTTCAGGTTTTCTGTCCTGCCGCGGTACTTCCTGCGTCTGGTCAGAATTTTCATTCTTCGCATCGCTCGGATTTATCACCGGGTCAACAGGCAGAGAAAAAGTTTCCGTTTCGTGATACGATTGCTCTGTGCGCGCGGGCTCTTTGATAGAAGCAGGGGAGTCGTCTCCGTTATTTTCATCAATGAAATTATCCTCTTCTTTATCAGAAGCAGGTCTTTTGTCATCCGGTCTGCGCTGCGTCACTTTTTTGTCGGGCGTTTTGGATGGGTTGGTTGCCTGAAAGTCAAGAATTTTGTAGATAAGGTCTTGCTTCTTCATCGCGTTAAAATTCGGGATGTTGAGTTTTTCGGCAATCTCTTTGAGTTCGTTCAAAGCTTTGTCGTTTAGTTCAATGATGTCAAACATAGGTAGGAAATTAATGATTAGAATTATGAATTTTGGAAGGAAAACATGGTAAAATAAGAATTACAGATAAATAGCGTAAAACGCTGATAGTTATTAAAGTATGTGTATTGACAGATAGATCACAACGAAACTGAAAAGAAGGCTAACTAATAAGTGCTTTTATCAAGAAACGAGGCAGATAAGTATTTGGAATTATTAAACGAACTGGGGATTGACATTACAAATATACAAAGTTTATTAATATGCAAAAAAATTATTTATTGATGATAATCTTCTTCACTGCGGTGCCTTCACTTGTTTTCACTTGCAGAAAGTTAACTCCGCTGGGCTGTGAATTAGGAACTTTTCGTAACTTTGAAGACAAAGAAATAACATGAGTATAGCAATAGTGGACATCCCTAATAAGAACCTGAATGTTTTCAGAAAATTAATGAAAGCATTAGATGCAAAAATCAGTGTGGTGAAAGACCATGCAGAATATGAAAAAAAACTAATGCTGAAATTAATTGTGGAAAGTGACCACAGCGAAGATGTTTCTGAAGAAGAAATGAAAAAATACTTCCGCAAGCATGGAGTTGAACTCTAAGGGTTCTTTTTACAGAGACCTTGATAATCTCAACAACAGGTATCTGCTTCAAGCCATAAAGAAAAAAATTGCCGAAATAAAAAAGGCAAAAGACATTTCCCATATCAGCCATCTTAAAAGATTTCGCTCCTATACGCGCAGTTGGTATAAAATTGAAATTACACCTGAACACAGCGATAAAACTTATTGGATTCTCTGCACTATCAGAAATAATCTGGTTGAATTCAGGCGCGTGAAGCCCGAAAGTTATTTCAAGAAGAATTATTAATTTCCCTTCCAATCTAACGACTAATTACTATTTTTTTATTTGCTATGCCTTCACTTGTTTTCACTTGCAGAAAATAAATTCCGCTGTTCGCTTCGCTAAGGTCAATTTGCTGATGTGCGGATGTGCAGATATGCTGATAAATACATTCTCCGTATATATTATAGATGTTCATCTGCACACCTGCCCATGCCGCAGGCGGGTTTTCTAATCTGCTCATCTGCACATTAATTTTTCCGCTCGTGGGGTTGGGGGAAATGTTAATTAAATCATTCAGCGATGTTTCATTTACAGAATTATTATTTGTCTTGTAATTATTTGATCTGGATGTGTTAAGGTTGGTAACATTGATAACAGGATTTTTTATTGAAGGAGTGCAACTGATGTTCCAGATTGTTTGTATGCGCCAATTTGCTGTGGCTGCCCAAGCCGCATACGCAGGGTCGGTTACAGTATTTTGTGTTCCCGATACGCTGTTAACAGGTTGCCAGTTGCCCGTATTAAAATCATCCCGCATGAGAACATAACTGTTTACAGGATTTGGATTTCCCTCAATGGTGTAAAAATTCCAGAAAAAAGTACCGCTGTTATTAGTCATGTAAATAGTGTTATGATAAGAACTCATGTTTGAATAATTGCCGCAGGTATCTTTTACAGTAATTTTATATCTGTAAGTTCCGGCATTAGGGTCGCCTGTATTCGGAAAATATAATGTACGAACAGTATCTACAAACATACTCAGAGAATCATAAGCCACTGCTCCAACGGGTTGATAATTGTTAGTAAGAATTTCGCGGTAAATGATAAAACTATCTATGAATTGATTGGGCTGCTTTTCCCAGACAATAATGTTGTTTTGTGAAAGGGAATCAACGGTAATAAGGCAGATGGAGGGAAGAGTGGTGCCACAAGAAGAATTATATTCCCAAAAATCATTTTTATAATTGCCATCCCCTCCTGTTCCTATGTATCCTTTTGTGCCGATGGAAAAGCCGACAGCAAACTCTCTTGCCGTAGAGCCAAAGTTTGTTTTCTGGGTCCATACATTAGCGCTTTGGTCCCATTCCCAGAAATCCTGTGTGTCAATGCCAGCGGTATCCCTTCCCGTTCCTATATATCCTTTTGTGCCGATTGAAAAGGCGACAGCGTTATTTCCTACTTTTCCGGCAAAGTTGGCTTTCTGAGTCCATACATTAGTGCTTTGGTCCCATTCCCAGAAATCTTTTTTGAAACCACCACCATAAATCGATGTATCTCCGGTTCCGATATATCCTTTTGTGCCGATGGAAAAACCAACAGCGACATATCTTGCCGTTCCGCCAAAGTCGGCTTTCTGAGTCCATACATCAGTACTTTGGTCCCATTCCCAGAAATCCTTATAGTGAGGACCAAAGAAGTTATCATATCCCGTTCCTATGTATCCTTTTGTGCCGATGGAAAACCCTACAGCAAACTCTCTTGCCGCTCCGCCAAAGTTTGTTTTCTGGGTCCATACATTAGTACTTTGGTCCCATTCCCAGAAATCCTGTTGGTAACCGCCAGTGTTAGCGTCTCCCGTTCCTATATATCCTTTTGTGCCGATGGAAAAGCCGACAGCTTTCCTTCTTGCTGTTCCGCCAAAATTTGCTTTCTGGGTCCATACATCAGTGCTTTGGTCCCATTCCCAAAAATCTTTTTTGAAAGGCACGCTGCCATCATCTCCCGTTCCTATGTATCCTTTTGTGCCGATGGAAAAGCCGACAGCATACCATCTTGCCGTTCCGCCAAAGTTTGCTTTCTGCGTCCAAGTGCCTTGTGCAAGAGATTGCTTCGCTTCGCTGGCAATGACGAAAAGAAAAAAGATAAGTAAAAGTTTTTTCATTGGAGTTTATATCGAATAAGAGTTTACCCCGTTGGATTCACCCCGTTGGAAATTCTTCCTACGGGGTAAAATATCCTACGGGGTTTATGTTGGGCTGAAGCCCTTTTGTGCTTTGGTTTTCAGTTGCCACGACCTTAAGGTCGTGGCTAATAATGCAAAATACAGTGTGGGCTTTAGCCCTGATTGTTATGAATTTTAATATACAATTCTTATTTGATATATTGTCTATTGTATTTTATTTATTGATGACAATTTTCCTCACTGCTGTTCCCTCGTTTGTTTTTACATGCAGAAAATAAATTCCGCTTGGCTGTGAAGACAAATCAATTTGCGGATGTGCGGATGTGCAGATATGCTGATAAATATATTCTCCGTATATATTATAGATGTTCATCTGCACACCTGCCCATGCCGCAGGCGGGTTTTCAAATCCGCTCATCTGCACATTGAACTTTCCGCTCGTGGGGTTGGGGGAAATAATAAAATCTGTTTCCGCATTGTTCTCGGCTATGCCGTTGGGGCATGAGATTGTAACCGTAGCAGTTTGGTAGCATCCGTTTGCATCCATAACAGTTACAGTATAAGTACCGGAGCAAAGTCCGGTGCAAGAAGTAATAAAGCATCCGTTTGACCATGAATACGTGTAATTGGGAGTACCTCCTGTAACATTTACAGTAGCGCTGCCATCACAGCAAGTTGGGTTAGTAGCATTGGTTGATGTTATGCTAAGCACGGGCGCAGGATAAACTATAACAGTAACAGAATCACTGTTCGTACATCCATTAGCGTCTGTGACCATAACATTATATGCTGTAGTTGCAGTAGGAACTAAAGCAATACAAGCAGTAGTGGCACCCGTACTCCAAGAATAAAACATTCCATTGCCCACACAATCGAGTTCATCCCAATTACCATCGGCATTTAAATCTTCTGCAGGGTCATTAATTCCATTACCGTTCAAGTCCCAACACATTTCACATAATGTTGTGCTTTGTCCAGAACATATTGTTGTATTATTAGAAACAGAAATTACCGGTTGCGAACTCACTATAACAGTAACACTTGCCGTAGCAGAACAAGTACCTGTTGTTGCAATTACAGTATAAGTTGTGTTTGAAACAGGACTTACAATTATAGAAGCGTTTGTACTGCCAGTGCTCCATGTATAGGTTGTTCCACCAGATGCCGTAAGAGTTGTAACATCTCCTGCGCAAAGCACTGTATTGCCTGTGATGGATGGTGTGCAGGCGTTAATCTTAAATATTGTTCCAAAACCGAATGTGCCATCATCACTTGTCATTCCGTAGAGAAAAGTTCCGTCAGAAATAAGAGAGCCAAAGGGAGAACCTCCGTTTGCGTTTCCTGTAAAGTCAAGCAGGTTAAAATATCCTGTTCCATCAGGCATTATTTTAAAAATATTTCCCTTCCAGTTTGCTCCACCCTCAGTGGTCATTCCATAGAGAAAAGTTCCATCAGAAACAAGAGAGCAGCCAACATAAGGAGCAGCTCCATTTGCGCCTGTGAAATCCAGTAGTTTGACAAATCCGGTTCCATCGGGCATTATTTTAAATATTGTTCCGTAACCGTTTGTTCCGCCATCATGTGTCATTCCATAAAGAAAGGTTCCGTCAGAAATAAGAGAAGCATAAGGAGTATTTCCGTTTGTGCCTGATATAGTAAAATCCAATAGTTTGGCAAATCCTGATCCATCAGGCATTATTTAAAATATTGTTCCGGAACTACCTGTGCCTCCCAGAGATGTCATTCCATAGAGAAATGTTCCGTCAGAAATAAGAGAACCATAAGGTTCGCTTCCGTTTGTTGGACCAGCGAAATCGAGGAGTTTTGCATATCCTGTTCCATCCGGCATTATTTTAAAAATGGTTCCCGAACCGCCAGTGCCACCACCGTAAGTCATTCCATAGAAAAATGTACCATCAGAAATAAGAGAGCCGTAAGGAAAACTTCCGTTTGCAACACCAGCGAAATCGAGGAGCTTGACATATCCTGTTCCATCGGGCATTATTTTAAAGATAGTTCCCAAGTCGTTTGTCCCGCCCATATTTGTCATTCCGTAGAGAAAAGTTCCGTCAGAAATAAGAGAGCCTTGAGGATAACTTCCGTTTGTAACGCCTGAAAAATCGAGGAGGTTAGCAAACCCTGTTCCATCGGGCTTTATTTTAAAAATGTTTCCCTTAGTGTTTGTGCCGCCATTACCTGTCATTCCATAGAGAAAAGTTCCGTCAGAAATAAGAGTGCCATAAGGAGTTTGTCCGTCATTAGGATTGCTCCCAAAATCATAAAGTTTGATGTACTGCCCGAAAGTGATGTAAGATGTAAGAAGGCAGAGGGCAGATGTAAAAAAACAAACTGCGGAGAGTAATTTTATTTTCATTCAGCAAAAGATTAGAAGTGTTCCGCCAAAGATATACTATTCATACTGCGAAGCGCGGAACAAAAGCGGATTAGTTTTTCAACCTTTGAAGGTCACGAAGGACTCCTTCGGGACAAGTCCCAAATTCCAAATTCTTTGCCTTGCCGGCAAGTTCGCATCGCGGCACTGAGTAACATCTACAACTTCCCAATCTCCAATCACCTCAAGGTATGGAACAAGCCATCACAACCCTTCTTAAAACAGAAGAGGCGCAGATGAAAAATAAAAGATGTTAGCGCTTAACGTTGACAGCGTTCTTTCCCTTGGCGCCATCTTCAACATCGAAAGTAACATTGTCTCCTTCGTGAAGCTCATCGTAAGTGATACCTACTAATGAATTGCTGTGAAAGAATAAATCTTTGTCCTGACCTTCAATTTTAATGAAACCAAAACCTTTTTCTGTCTTCTTTTTAATAATGCCGTTCATGATATTATATAATTTATTTTGTGAATGGTAAATATAGTCTTAATAACAAGGCAGGGCAATGTTTGTTGAAAATAGACTTTGGCGGTACAAAAGTTTTGTAATTTTGTAAATGGGTAAACTGCTTATTTATCTGAGATATGTGTTTCTTGTTTTCTCGGCAGATAGTAAAGAAAAGCGCAGGCATGTGCATGTCCGAGACAGCAAAGACGCTTGACAAATCTCTGCAAGTTCTGGCTTGAACCCAAAATTGAAATTGAATACAATTACGGTTTTTCACAAAAAGAACTGAACGAGATTGAGAAACTAATCAAAGAGAACAAAGAAATTCTTCATAGCCAGTTGAATAAATTTTATAAAGGAAAACAGGTGAAAGCAATACGAAAAACAAAATGAGCGGATACGCAGATACATTGCCGAAAATAAAAGCACTCCATTTTAAGAATGCGGATATGCAATTGCTTTTAGCAGACGGAAGGATTATTATTGTTCCGCTGAGCAAGTTTCCTGCTATTAAAAAGCTTTCATCATCTCAACGAAAAAAATATCATATCATGGCAGGAGTTGGCTTTGATTTTGACGGCTCTGATGAAGTGTATCATATTTCTGAATTTCTGGGCGCGGATAATTCTCTTTCTGCTCTTGAACGAAAAATAAATCCCTATCACCAGCCATCGCAACTTTCCCGTGTTGCAGAACCGGCTGCAGCATACAAGAGAAGGAAATAGTTTACAGTTTCCCAATCTCAATCACTTCAAGGTCTTTTATTTCTTTTCCTGCAATGGAAAAGCGCAAAAGGGTTTTTACTTTGTGCAAGCCGTAGTTGCCTGCCGCGCCCGGGTTCATATAAAGCAGGTTATGTTTTTTGTCAAACATCACTTTTAAAATATGCGAGTGCCCGCAGATGAAAAGTCTTGCCCCGTGGGACATTGGTTTTTGTCCAACGGGGTTGGTGGTGTCTAAAATTCTTTTTACCTCCGGAGAATATCTGCCAGGGCTTCCGCCAATGTGCGTAATCCACACATCCACCTGTTCGCACATAAAGCGCTGGTGCAGGGGGAATTCTTTCCGCACATCCATTCCGTCAATGTTTCCGTAAACGGCAACCAGAGGTTTTATTTTTTTCAGCGCATCGGTAACCGCAACGGTGCCGATATCTCCCGCATGCCATATCTGGTCGCAGGGTTCGGCATACTTAAAAACTTTTTCGTTAAGAAAATTATGTGTGTCGGAGAGGAGTAAAATCTTCGTCATCAGCAACTATTGCTAAATTGTTTTATTGACATATTGTTGAACAGTTGTCTTTAACAATATAGCAATACAACAATACAACAATTTTATATAAACTCTATCTGCGATTTTTTCACCCATCCCACTTTATCAGACGAAACTTCCACTTTCACCCAATCGCCATTTGTTTCAGAAGAAAAAACTTTAGTGCCTTCGTGCAGGATGAAAAGTTTGGTGCCGCTTTCGGCAGGGGCGTTCTTGATTTCTGTGGAAGAAGAAAGTATGACAGCTGAATCTTTTTCGGTGATGTCTTTATACCGGCTCCGCGAAATGGAGAATGTGATGGTTGAAAAAAGAAAGAACACAAGTGCCAGCCAGAAACCGAACTGTTTGTTGAAGGTTCTGCCTGATGTGATGAACACGCCCAGAAAGAAAAGGAACAGCGCAAAGCAAACGATGCTGCGGTTGCCCCATGTTTTTTCCGAGTGCATGCTCTTGAGGTTGTTCCACCAGTCTTCAAGAAAAAGTATTGGCGCTGGTTCAATTTTGTCAAGCGTGCGCTGGCTGGCAAGTTTCAGGTTGAAAGCAATGTCTTCATCATAAGGCGAAAGTTTTTTCGCCCGCTCATAATTCAGAATGCTCATTCCTGTTTTGTCAGTTTTATAATACGCGTTGCCGAGATTGAAATAAACTTCGGGTGATTCATAGCCGAGAGAAACAATTCCTTCGTAATACTGCACGGCTTTTTCAAAGTTGCCTTTAGAGTAGGCGCTGTTGGCGCTGTCCAGCAGAACAGTGGGAGCAATGGAATTACCCCGACCCTGAAGGGAGAAGAGTAAGAGAAGTCCAAAGCACCAAGTAGCAAGTCCCAAGTCCCAAGAAAGGAAATGTATTCCTTGGAATTTGGAATTTGGAATTTGGGACTTGAGACTTCTATATTGCATCTTCAATTTTTGTTATGATGTTTTCTGCTCTCGAATAAACTTCATTCAGATTTCCTGATTGCAGTCCGGGTGCGTATCTTGCGAATTCACATTCATCCAAAAGGGTTACAAGTTCATGGATGGTTTCTTCTGCCACATTTTTTTCTTTCAGCACTTCCACCACTTTTTCTTTTGAGAGTTCTGCCACCGGTATGTTCATCTTGTTGCCTGTGTAATTATACAGCGCTGACAGAACATTCACGAAGAAATTTTCTTTGTCATTTTCCTTCATTGACCTTTCTGCTTTTGCCAGTTGTTTTTTTGCGATGCGGCTTGCTCTTCTCTTCTTCACTAAAACCAAATCGCTGTTCCTTTTAATATGTTCTCTCCTCAAAAGCAGGAACACAAGAAAGAGCAAGGGAGGCACCCCAAATCCCGCTATGAAACCTGACGAACCGAAAAAGTATTCTCCTTTCTTTGTGAGGATGATGTCTCCTGTTTTGATGTAGCGTATGTCGTTGCCCACCATTTTTACATCTTCTTTCACAACGCTAGAAATGGAAGGCATTGTTGCAGAGGTCCCGCCTTCGCCTTTCTCCACAGTGATGGTAAATTCTTTTGACGGAAGTTTTACATAGGTTTTTTTATCAGCATCAAAGTAATTGAAATCGTTCGGCTGGATTTTGTAAATGCCTTCGTGCCGGGGAATGAGGAGGTATTCAAATGTTTTGCTTCCTGTCACTCCTCCTTCGCTTACCGAAATATTTTCATTTGTCTTGGGGTCATACGTTTCAAACTCATCGGGGAAGGTCATCTTGGGCGCATCGATCAGTTTGAGATTTCCTTTTCCGGAAATAGTTATCTTGAGATTGATTCCTTCATTGGCTTTCACTTTGTCTTTGTCAATCGCAGCGTTGATGGAAAAATTTCCAACCGCTCCCGGAAAATCTGCCGGCTTGGTTGCTTCAGGAAGCGGAGTTACATCTATTGTTACTGCATTGCTTTTTACTGTGTAAAGAACATCTTTATATGAACTCATTCCACCGAAGAACGGGTCGTTGCCGAAGAATTGTTCAAAGGGGTCGTTTCTTTTTCCGGATTTCTCGCGCACTACACACTGAACTTCCATCGGCTCAATTTCAATCTTGCCGCTTCGCTGAGCAAACAGAAATGCTTTTTTTACTTCCACCACATTGTAGGCGACTCCTCCAATATTTTCAGTGGTAACTTCATATTGGGCATTTCTTCCTACTTCCTGCGCCCAGAACCCGTTATAAGAAGGAAACTTAACGTCCTGAAATCCTTTCAGGTTCATGCGTGTGTACACTTTGTGCGTGATGGTGATTTGCTCTCCTGCATACACTTTTGATTTGCTTACAATAGTTCTCGCGAAAAGATTATCGCTGGTTGCCTGCGCTCTGGTTTGATTCTGATTTCCGCTTTGAGTTTGTGTTTGCGCCTGTGTGTTTCCTTTTACGACTTCTATGCTGATAGGATTAGATTGCAATGTATTAGTTCCGACCGTGATGCTTGCAGCGCCAATAGTGAATGTTCCTTCTTTTTTTGCCGCGAGATAGTACGAGAGGGTGATGGACTGGCTCATGCTTCCGTTAACTATCTGCACACTGGAAGATTGATTCGGTCCCGAATACACATTGAAATCGTTGAATGAGGGTGGCGTGAAACTTTTTCCGCTTGCGTTAATGGTGAAGTCCAGCTGAAATACTTCTCCAACTGTTACTTTGTTTTTATTTACCGATGCAGTGAATTTCTGAGCGAACAAAACACAACTTGTCAGCAGAGCTAATAAGAGGAAGAAATATTTTTTTGTGTTGTTCATTCGTAGATGTTTACCAGTCTTTTTCTATTTGCCCGCGCGCTGCTTTTACTTTTTTCTCGTTCATCTTGTCGCGCAATTTTTTTTCATCGTTGTTCATTGCTTCCAGTAATCGCTGCGCGTCTTCTTTAGAAATATTTTGCTGCTGCTGTTGTTCCTGCTTCTGGTCTTTTTTCTGATCTTTCTTCTTGTCGTCTTTTTTGTCTTTGTCTTTTTTATCCTGGTCCTTTTTATCTTTATCTTTTTTGTCTTTATCCTGTTTTTGCTGCTGTTGCTGCTGCTGCAGCATCTTCTGTGCATAGGCAAGATTGTATCTCGTTTCTTCATCGGAATCATTTTTCTTCATCGCGTTTTTATACGCGTTAACGCTTTTCTCAAATTCCTTTTGCTTCAGATACGAGTTGCCGAGATTGTGAAATACTTTTGAAAGAGTATCATCGCTCGTTTTTCTTGCGGTGAGCATTTCAAACTGCTCGGTGGCTTCTTTGTATTTTCCCTGCTTATAATACGAATCCCCAAGATTGAAAGCCCCTCTGTAAGAATTTGACTGCTTGCCGAGCGCGTCAAGATAATTCTTTTGAGCATCGGCATATTTTTTGTCCTTGTACAATGTATTTCCTTCGCGAACAAGTTTTCGTTCATCGTCTTGCGCAAACGCGATGGCGCCAAGAGCCAAAAAGGAGCCAAGAAATAAAATATGTTTCATATTTTTCATTCTTTCGTTTTAAACATTCGTTCCCACCAAAGGCTTTTTCTTTCGGTGAGAATGGATTCAATGATGAGAAACAACAGCGCAACAGCAATGAATATCTGGAATCGGTCTTCGTAGTCGGTATACATCTTTGAATCAAAAGTTTTCTTTTCAAGTTTATTAATTCGTTCAAGGAGTGCAAGTAAACCTATTTCAGCCTGCGATGCGCGGATGTAAACACCGTTTCCTACTGAAGCGATTTCCCGTAAGGCGCTTTCGTTAAGTTTTGTTATTACAGTATTGCCTTCCCTGTCTTTTCTGTATCCCGCCTGAATTTTATTTTTATAAACAGGAATCGGGACTCCTTCAGGTGTGCCGATGCCGATAGTATTTATCACTACGCCTTTTTCCGCTGCTGCAGTAGCAGCAGCCACCGCATCGTCTTCGTGTGATTCTCCGTCTGTAATTATTATAATGGATTTATTTTTTCCTTCTTCCGTTCCGAAAGATTTCATGGCGAGTTCAATGGCTGAACTGATAACGGTTCCCTGAACGGGCACTGCATCGCAACTGACGTTTTCAAGAAAAAGTTTTGCTGCTGCGTAATCGCTTGTGATGGGAAGCTGCACAAACGCATCTCCTGCAAAAACAATTAACCCGATTCGGTCATTGTTCAGTTTGTCTATGAGTTTTTCTATGGACTGTGTTGCTTTCGCCAAACGGTTCGGCTTGAAATCTTCTGCCATCATGCTGTTGGAAACGTCAAGACAGATAACGATATCAGAACCTTCGCGTTTTACTTCTTCCAGTTTGGAGCCGATCTGCGGATTCACCAACCCGAAAATCAAAAATAAAATCGCAATAAGAAATAAAATAAATCTCAGGGTTGGTTTTCCTGATGAAACCATCGGCATCATTTGCGAAATAATCTCAATGTCGCCCATTTGTTTCAGCGCTTTTTTTCTCCATAAGCGCATGAGCACATAAAGAAGTATCAGCACGGGAATGAGCGCGAGTCCGTATAAATATTCTATGTTGTCTATCCTGTACATCTATGGCAAAGTTCTTAGTAAAGTATTTTTTAATATAAAATCCAGTAACAGCAAAATTCCTGCCGCCAGCGCGAAGGGAAAAAATTCTTCTGTTCTGCGCGTGTGTTTCCGTTCTTCCACAATTGTTTTTTCCATTCTGTCTATCTCTTTGTAAATAGCGGAAAGTTTATCGGTGCTGGTTGCACGAAAATATTTTCCTCCCGTCATGTCTGCAATGTTGCCGAGCATCTTTTCGTCAATTTCTACAGGCACATAATCAAAAACATATTGTCCGTTCGGATACATCGCCACGGGTGCATATGCTTTCCCTTGTGTGCCGACACCGATTGTATAAACCCGAATGCCAAATGCTTTTGCAATGTCTGCTGCTGTTTGAGGAGCCACTGCGCCCATGTTGTTCACTCCATCCGTGAGAAGTATGATGACTTTGCTTTTTGCCTTGCTGTCTTTTATCCTGCTTACGGAAGTGGCAAGCCCCATTCCGATGGCAGTTCCGTCTGCTACCATTCCTGTGTGAATACCGCCCATCAAATTTTTAATGATGGCGTGGTCGGTGGTGAGAGGGCATTGCGTGAAACTCTCTCCGCTGAAAACTACCAATCCTATTCTGTCATTTGGGCGCGCATCAATAAAATCAATGGCAACTTCCTTTGCTGCTTCAACGCGGTTTGGCTTAAAGTCTTTTGCAAGCATGCTGGCAGAAATATCCATAGAGAGAACGATGTCAATACCTTCTGTAGTAATGTTTTTCCAGGAAGTTTTTGATTGCGGCCGCGCAAGGACAACAATCAGCAATCCCACTGCAATCATCTTCATCGTAAACATAAAATGCTTCAGGTATTCTTTGTATGATTTTCCTATGCTTGAAAAATTATCAAAAGAAGAAATTTTGAACTCGCTGAAATTATTTCTGAATATATAGAAAAACACTAAAATTGGAATCAGAACCAATAACCACAAGAGCATCGGTTGCGCAAAAGATATGTTGCTGAAGAAACTCATTGCCCGGTATTCGTTTTGCCTCCATCCAGAAGGGAGTTATTGTCCTTGTCTGAGCTATGCTCGCTACCTGCGGTAGTCTTTAGGGAAGGGGCTTCTTCTTTCTTTATTTCCTGCTTCGTTGCCATCACAAATTCAAACGCGTTTGTTAAACTCGATTCATTTTCATTCGGCAGCGGCTGTTCTTTTGCAAATTTCACAAGGTCAGAGAGAAAAAGCATATTTCTCAGTTTCATTTTCTGTTCTTCGCTTGCATCAGCTGTTCGGAACGAATACATGATCTCATCCGTGACCTGCTCCATCGCGTTGATGTAAAATCTGTGTTCAATGTATTGGCGGATAATGTCGGAAAGACGGGAATGATATTCTTTGAGCTTTCCCTGCTGCCATAGTTTTTCTTCTTTTAATTTTTCCAGTTCCTCAAGAGCAGTTATATGAGGAGGAATTTTCGGAATAATAATTTCAGGTAATGGTTTTTTCTTTCTCTTCTTCAGATAATATTTTACGAGATAAATTATTAATGCCAGAAGCGCAATCGCGCCCAAACCCCAATACACATAAGGCAGATATTCTTTCCATGAGAACGGAACTTCAATAGGCGGTTTAATGTCCATTATGTTTTTGGTAGTGTCAACCGCAACCGTATTCACTGTTAACAGCATAGGTTCTGTTTCAAGTGCTTTGTTTGAATCGCCACTCACAACGAATTTGAAAGGAGGAATTGCATAATAACCCGAATCAAATGAAGTGATGATGAGCGTTTGCATTTGCGCCATTGTGCTCATGTCGTTTGAATCAGGAATAAATTTTTCAATCTTGGATTGACTGACAACTTCAATCTGCTTGATGAGGGTGTCTGCAATTTTCGGAAAATCAATTTTTAGTTCTCCTTGATCGGTTTTGTATTCTACCTTCAGTTTGAGTCTTGTCTGCTGTCCGATGAGGATTGTGTTGGTATCTAAAGTTGCGGTAGCGGTGATGTTCTGAGAGAATGTGTAAGAAACAGGAAGTAAGAAGTAAAATGTAAGCAAAGACAAAATTATTTTCATTCCATTTATTCGGAATGGGAAAAACATCTGCCTTCTGCCTTCTGCCTTCTGCCTTGTAATCATCTTTTACTTTCTCGTTTCTTAAACAAATTCATCAATGGCTTTATATAGGATTCAGATGTGCCGATGGTGGTAGAATCAATTCCGCATCGGGTGAAAATTTCTTTGAGACGTGCATCACGTTTTGCTGATGTTCTTGAATACTGCTGGCGGATTTTCAGATTGCCGGTATCAACCCATTTTAGTTTTCCTGTTTCAGCATCCAGTGCGCGAATCAATCCGACATCAGGAAGTTCTTTTTCTCTTTTGTCAGTAATTTGCAAGGCAACCAAATCATGTTTCTTGTTTGCGATTTTAAGCGCATCGCTGTCGCGTTTGTTTTCGCGGGTAAGTTTTTCGTCAATGAAATCTGAAAGCAGGAAAGCAATGCTTCGCTTCTTAATTACGTTGGTGAAATATTTCAGAGCCAGTTCAATATCTGTTCCCGAAGATTCGGGAGTGAAGTTGATGAGTTCTCTGATGATTCTTAAAATGTGCGAACGTCCCTTCTTGGGCGGAATGAATTTCTCAATCTTATCAGAAAATAAAATCATGCCTATCTTATCATTGTTCTGAATGGCAGAAAAGGCAAGCACCGCGCAGATTTCAGTCATTAGATCCTTCTTGATTTGCTTTTGCGTTCCAAAATTTTCTGAAGCGCTCACATCCACCAGAAGCATCACTGTGAGTTCTCGCTCTTCTTCAAATATTTTAATGAACGGACTGTTAAACCGTGCTGTTACATTCCAGTCAATGGCACGGATATCATCGCCCGGCTGATACTCGCGCACTTCGCTGAACGCCATTCCTCTTCCCTTGAACGCGCTGTGGTACTCTCCGGAAAAAATCTGGCTGGAAAGACCTCTTGTCTTTATTTCAATCTTTCTAACTTTCTTTAATAGTTCTGTCGTTTCCATTTTACGGCACCTCCACTGTATTCAAAATCTCACTCACCATATTTTCACTTGTAATATTTTCTGCTTCTGCTTCATAAGTTAATCCAATACGATGGCGGAGCACATCCTGACAAATTGCCCGCACGTCTTCAGGAATAACATATCCTCTGCGTTTGATGAACGCATAGGCTTTAGAAGCAAGCGCAAGATTGATGCTGGCACGGGGCGAAGCGCCATAGCTAATCAGCGAAGCGAATTTTGAAAGTTTATATTCTGTAGGATTTCTTGTAGCGAAAACAATATCCACAATATATTTTTCAATTTTTTCATCCATGTAAACTTCGCGGACAATATTCCTCGCCTTAACAATGTCTTCCGGTTTTAGAATGCGGGAAGCAAAAGGATAACTTTCACCAATGTTCATGCGGATAATTTTCTTTTCTTCTTCTTTACCTGGATATCCGATTACAACTTTCAGCATGAAGCGGTCTACTTGTGCTTCCGGAAGCGGATAGGTTCCTTCCTGTTCAATCGGGTTCTGTGTAGCAAGAACAAGAAACGGTTCAGGAAGTTTGAACGTGGTATCTCCAATCGTGACTTGCCTTTCCTGCATCGCTTCGAGCAGTGCGCTTTGCACTTTTGCGGGAGCGCGGTTGATTTCATCTGCAAGAATAAAATTTGAGAAGATGGGACCTCTTCGCACAGTGAATTCTTCTTTCTTCTGATTGTAAATCAGTGTTCCGATTAAATCTGCCGGAAGCAAATCAGGAGTGAATTGAATTCGGCTGAAGTCTGCATGAATGCATGACGCCAGTGATTTTATCGCCAGCGTTTTTGCCAGACCCGGAACACCTTCCAGAAGAATGTGCCCGTTGGAAAGCAGGCCGATGAGCAATCGGTCAACCATGTATTTCTGCCCTACAATCACTTTGTCCATTTCAAGGTTGATGAGGTCAATGAAAGCGCTTTCGCGCTGAATGCGGTCGTTGAGTTCTTTAATGTCAGTCATAGTTTTATCTTTTTTTGTTGTCTGCAAATTTAACGTGTCGGAGGGGATTCGATTTTCATAAGTTTGTTAAAAAATGTTAAGAGCAACAGTTTTGAAGATGTTCTTCAATCATTGATATTTGCGTATAATGAGTAATTTCGTGACTCTATGAAGAAAGTAGTTGCATTATTGATTTTTATTGCCCCTATTTTTCAGGTAAAGTGTCAGGTTTCTGCTGGTCCGAAATTCTTATTAAATTTTTCTAATGTGATTGGCGGTGGAAACAGCGCTGGAAATAATTTTAAGTTAGGATTTTCCTCAGGCGTATATTTGAAATTTGAAGTCAGTGACCAGATTTCAATCCAGCCGGAAATAGTATACGCAACCAGAGGATACAAGTATTTATCAGCCATCGGAAATAAGGATACCATTCTGAAACACAATCTATCCTACATTGACTTTCCCCTTTTGCTTAGCATCAGTATTGGCGATAAAGGATTTATAAATTTCGGCCCGCAGGTTGGATATTTAATTAATGATAAAATGAAAGGAACTGTCACTTCTTCGGCAACATCAGAAAATATTGATTCGAGTAATGTGTACGGCTATAACACCACCGAATATGCTCTTGCATTTGGCGGGGGATACCGGTTCCCGTTTAAACTGGTAGTATCTGTTCAAGGTGCTTTCGGGCTCACTAAATTATTTGCAAGTGATGAACCTTCTCACAACTTTGTGTTCGGAATTTCTGTTGCCTATTCATTTGGCGATAGCGGAAGCGGTGGCGGAAACGGAATTATTTACAGAAGATTATAATATAAATTAAAAACCAACTATGAAAAGAATATTTTTTATTTCTGTTTTAATTTGTTTTATTGATGTTCTAAATATTGTGGCGCAGGAATATAAAACAGGAATTGGTTTGCGCGGGGGATGGACATCCGGGCTTTCATTAAAACATTTTATCAGCGATGGAAAAGCGGTAGAAGGAATTCTTTCTTCCGGCTACAGGTATCGCGGATGGCAAATCACCGGATTATATGAAATTCATAAACCCGCTTTTACCAAAGATGATGTTGAAGGTTTGTTTTGGTTATATGGTGGCGGAGCTCATTTTGGGGGCGGCTATCGTTACGATCATTGGCATAAAACCGGTGGTCCATGGAACCAGGGATATGTGCACGAGCATAATTATATTGCAATTGGAATAGATTTTATTTTCGGAATTGAATACAAAATTCCGGATATCCCTTTTACAATTGGGGCTGATGTCAAGCCATTTTTTGATTTTGTTACTGACCGTGATGCGCCCTATGGCTTTTGGGATAGTGCACTAAGTATTCGTTATGTTTTCTGATTTCCCATATTTTAATAGACATTATTCCGAATAAGGGTTTATGTGCTTGATTTTAGATATATTACGAATGAAAAAAATCTTTAACACAGAGAACACTGAGCAGACAGATTCTGTGTTATCTCCAAATTTTTTTTGAAGATTTTTATATACTATTTCACTATTTAAAACTTTTCTATTTTTGCCCTT
>JACRAM010000053.1 GCA_016213405.1 Bacteroidota bacterium | reverse complement strand
CATTTTCTCTGCGGCTCTCCGCGTGTTGTTTTCTCTGTGTTCTCTGCGGTTAATCCCGTTGGATATGATTGTTGTAGACATAAACTTGTAACGAACAGATTATCCTACGGGATTAATTGCTTTTCTGCGTAACATCAGTTAATAACATTGGTGTAAATGCTGAATCATCCGAAATATTTCTTATCAACATTGCTGATATTAATTGTTTTATACATTTGTCGCAACTATTAAATAAAATATAATATGAGACGCGTTGGAATTGTTGGAGCAGGCATCACCGATTGCCGCAGCCGCTGGGTGGAAGCAACTTACTGGAATCTTTTTCAGCAGGCTACCAAAGCAACCCTTGAAGATGCCAAAGTGGATACCGAAGAAGTGGATTCGGTTGTCTATGGTATCTACAACGATATTTTTGAACACCAGGCAATTCCTGAAAGTTCACTCACCGGCATTATCGGAATGCATCACAAACCCGGAGTGCGTGTTACTTCAGGTGGAGCAACCGGTTTTTATGCCATGCGAGCCGCCATTATGGAAGTAGCATCCGGTTATTCTGATTTAGTGCTTTGTATTGGCGGTGAAAAAGCCACCGATTGCTTTGACCCCATTTCAAAAACAGAAACTCCGATGGTGATTGACACCATTGCAAAATCATGGGACCCATTCTTTGAATATCCGCTTGGCGCCACTGCAAGCGATTCGTATATGCAGGTCTGCATGGCGTATAATGATAATCATCCTAACGATATTAACGACCCGGTGGTTCGCGCAAAAATTATTGAGATGCTTTGCCGACAAGGAAACCGTAATCCGTTCGGGCAACGAAGAGATGAAAAAGTTACTGCCGAACAAGTGCTTGAATCGCGCTGGATCATTGCTCCGTTCCTTCGTTTGCTCGAAGTTTGCATGTATACTGAAGGAGCCGGAGGATTGCTTTTCGCCAGCGAGGAGAAAGCAAAAGAAATCAGCAAGAGAACCGGAAGCCCGATTATTTGGGTGAAAGGTGTTGGCGCTGCAAATGAATCATACAACCCGGGCAGAGGCGGGTCTTACAAACCGCTTTACAGGATTGAATCAGACCGCATTGCTGCTGAACGCGCATATAAAATGGCAGGAGTAACTCCAAAAGATATTAAGCTGATTGAGTTGCACGATGCTTTCATCGCTCAATTCATGGTTACCATGGGCGAGATGGGATTTGTTCCGATCGGAAAAACACGCACTCTTGTTGACAACCATATTATGGCTGACATACGCGAACTTGGCGAACATGATGCGCCACGCAACGGACAACTTTTAATTAATCCATCGGGCGGACTTATTTTTGGCGGGCACTTTGTGGGCGGTTCCAATATGTTCTCAACCTGGTCGGCACGCAGAGAAATGATTGCCCGCAATATCCGCTATAGTTTAGTGCACGGAACGGGAGCAATCAATGCCGTGTTTGGCGGAGCGGTAGTGCTTGAATTAGAAGGTGGAAGGTAAATAATATAAAAAAAGTAGACAATATACAGTAGACAATAATCACCGTAATCTTTTTTCTAATCGGTGTAATCTTTATTCATATGAAAGAAATGGTATTAAAACCCGAATTCAATCTTCCGAAAGAAACAACGGAAGTTACCGGGAAAGACGGAAAGCAGTATCTGCAGTTCAACACCAGCATGGCAACGCTTTATAAGCAGACCTTTGGTGAACACTCGCGCTTTTTCATGGCATTAAGAGATGCGCGGCTTATCGGAAGCAAGTGCACCAAATGCGGACAGGTGATGGTGACTGCTGCCACCTGGAATTGCCCTATGTGCAACTTTGCCGAGATGAAAGAAGTTTCTCTTCCGCATCGCGGAATACTGGCACAAACAGCGCCTATCACTATTTTCCCTTCCCAGTCTTTTATCGGACAGGCGCCTTTCTGCCGCGGATATGTGGATGTTGCAACCGATTCTAAGGTGGCATCCTTTCTTCCTTCAAGATTGAGAACCACCACAGGCATTCCGCGCCCGGGAGTTTTTGTTAAAGGCATTGAACTTAAATTGGTTTTTGCCGATACAAGAGTGGGTTCTATCCTTGACATATTCTGGGTGCCTATGTCAGAAGTTCCGGCAAAGCTCAGAAAGAAAGCGCCTCTCTTTGAACGCGAACTCAACTTTGAAAGCCCCAAACTTCCGAAGATAAAAATCAACAAGCTGTTGAAACCGATTTATGATACCCTGATGCAATCGCTGAAGGAAATGTCGGCAAATGTGGCAAAGAGCAAACGCGCCAAGCAAAACCTGGCGGGAAAAAAATTCAGCGTGGGCGTTAAAACAGGCGGTGGCGATTTCACTTTTGTTATCGGAAAAAGCAAAATGGGCATTGCAGCGGGAGTTGCCAGGAAAACCGATTTTATTATTGTGGCAGAAAATCCAAAAGTGTTTCTTGACTGGATAAAAGACGGCTCGCTCACCGATGCGGTGGTGGAAGGCAACCTCTGGCTTCCTTCGCGCGAAGCGTTTATCATATTGCCAACGCTCGACCGGCTGCCCCGCTCTATCAGAAGAGATTTGCATTAGGAAGCCCATCAGCCCATCCCTAACCTTTCCCGATGGCGCCAATACGCTCCATGGAGCAAGGCGCCAATTGAAGGGAACTGAGGAAGGACTTTGTTGGGCTATGTTTATTTTGTTTTTGTTAGATTTTCAACTTTTGCTTCTCAGAACTCAACTTTTGCCTCCAATAACTCAACTATTGCCGACCAAAGTTGAGTTCTGGACGACCAAAGTTGAGATATGAACGACCAACGTTGTGTTCTGAATGACCAAAGTTGTCCGAAGGTCTCCTTTCGGAGATGTCTGAGTGCCAAAAGTTGTGATACAGGCGACAAAAGCAGGGGTCTGATAAACCGAAAACTTAATCCGCAAAAAAAAATCCCGGAGAAGCACAGTACCCGGGATTTTTTTGTTTGCCCCAACCCTGAAGGGTGTATTAGGACTGGGGATTTTCTCCCTTCGGGAGGGGTTGGGGATGGGCTGCGTTAGTTCCATGTTTATATATATTTTTTAAAAACATCTTCAACTATTTCCTGATGTCTTGTTTTATTACTTACTTTGTTCTTTCATCTAATCCATCTTCATCATGACAAATAAAATTATCATTCTCGCAGCAGGGATGTTTTTTTCTTCTTCACTCCTGAAAGTCCTTCCCTTCGGGAAGGATTTAGGATGGGCTTCTTGTTCCGCCCAAAACATCGGCATCAATCCCACAGGCGCTGCTCCTAATTCTTCCGCAGGACTGGATGTTGACTTTGCCAACAAAGGGCTGCTCATCCCGCGCGTGAGTTTAACTTCTACAACAGATGTGATAACCATTGCAAGTCCCGCAACAAGTTTACTTATCTATAATACTAATGCTGCTATGACAGGCGGAGGAGTCGGATACTGGTACTGGGATGGCGCAAAGTGGGTGCAAGCCATAGGACCAACCGGACCAACCGGCACAGCAGGAACAAACGGTACTAACGGAACTAACGGCACCAATGGTACAAACGGAGTTACTGGTCCCACTGGAGCAACCGGCACAGCAGGAACAAATGGTACTAACGGAACTAACGGCACCAATGGAACTAACGGTGTAACTGGTCCCACCGGATTAACCGGCACAGCAGGAACAAATGGCACCAATGGCACTAACGGAACGAATGGAACTAACGGTGTAACTGGTCCCACAGGTGCAACCGGCACAGCAGGAACAAATGGTACGAACGGAACGAACGGCACCAATGGAACAAACGGTGTAACTGGTCCTACTGGTGCAACCGGCACAGCAGGAACAAATGGCACCAATGGAACTAACGGCACCAATGGAACTAACGGTGTAACTGGTCCCACTGGATTAACCGGCACTGCAGGAACAAATGGCACCAATGGAGCACAAGGTCCGACAGGTCCCGCAGGTCCTGTTGGATGCGGCTCGGCAAATTATGTTGTTAAATCAAATGGCGCTTCTGCGGTTTGCAGTATTATCTATGATAATGGAACTAATGTCGGCATCGGAACGGCAGCTCCGGGAGCAAAACTTGATGTGGTTGGAAATGTGAGAGCGGGTTCTGCCACACCCAATGCGTATATGGGAACTCACCCCACTTATGGTAATGGATATGCTTCATGGTGGAAAGATGGCGCTGATTATTCAGTACTCACCGATGGCACCAATTCTTTTTTTAATGCTCCTGTTGCGGCAGGAAATATTTATTTCAGAACTGCCAACAGTGACAAAATGTTTGTGCAGGGAAGCACCGGCAATGTGGGCATCGGCACAACTGCTCCTGCCTACCGCCTTGATTTAAACACCGGAACGTTTGCTTTTGGCAACGGCAATCAAAGAACTGAAACCCGACTTAATGCCGGCTTGCAGGGAAATGCTGGCGCTCAAAGCGGTTTTTTTGAAAACGATGGTGCAACCGTTACCAATTACTACGCAGGCGCTTCAGGATGGCAGCATCTTATAGATGTACGCCACAGTAATCCCGGTAATAATTATGCGCTGCAAATTGCAGGAAGTTTTTTCGATCAGGAACTTTGGTTCAGAAAAACAAATAATAATCCAGCGCAAGCGTGGACAAAAATTATTACCACTGCCAATATCGGCAGCTATGGAGATAACCTCGGCAATCATACAGCTACCACCACACTTAACATGAACGGACAAGCAATAACAAATATTCAGGAATCTTACAACAATGGTTGGTATAGAAATAATGGCGCTTGGACCGGATTATATAATCAGACAACAAACACAGGTATTTTTTCACCGAGCGCTGGCGTTATGGCAATTTATAACAATGGATGGCTTGGCATCGGAACAACTGCTCCCGGATATATGCTTGAAGTAGTGGTAGGCACAACCGGTGGAGCACGTGTTATTTCCGGAAGGACACTTGACAACTGGAATGACGCACTTGGAATATTTCAAATTGATGCCACCGCAGCTTATCTTCCAAGCATTACCTTTCACTGGCCCGGATGGTATGCATCACAATTAAGTCTGTTAAATAACGGGGGTATTGTTGCGATGGATGGAGCGGGCAGCACCGGTGTTCCTTTTTATGCACAAAGTTTTAACGCATGGAGCGACATAAATTCAAAAAAAGATATTTATACTCTTGAAGAAAGTGATTACAATCAGTGCTTAAATAATATCATGCAAATACATTCTATCAAATACCGATACAATAATGAAAGCGATGTGGCTGGTAAAAAAGATGGCGTTGCGTATAGAAAATACCAGCACCTTGGAGTGGAAGCGCAATCACTTCCGGAAGAAGTATATTCTGAACTGCTTAATGCCACTTCTACCGGCAAAGGAAAAGAAGGGATGAATTTTAAAGGATATGGTTTAGGCGATATGGATGGATTGTTGGTGGCAGGCATCAAAGCGATTAATCTGAATCAAATCGGCATGCAGAAAAAACTTGATGAGCAAAACAAAACATTGGAAGCACAGCGAATAGTGATAGAAGAAATGCAAAAGGAAATAGAGATGTTGAAAAAGAAGTAATAATAATTGTTATGTTTGTAATTAATAACGACATGAGAAAACAAATCATTAGGAAAGTACAAAGTACAAAGTACAAAGTACAAGGTACAATCGCAACAGTTTTCTTTACATTGTACATTGTACTTTGTACATCGTACATTTCTTTTTCTCAAAACAACGCCCTCGTTCTCAACGGAGCATTCGTTACCATGAACGGAGGAACAAATATAACTCCGGTTTATCTTGTAGTAAATCAACCAAACGCTTTAGGCATCATCCGAACTGTTAATGGCGGTCATATTATTTCTGAAAGCGATTATAATTTTGTGAAGTGGAACGAAGGCGCTGCAACCGGAAGTTATGTGTATCCATTTGGCTACAGCACTACGGATTATCTACCTTTCACTTTTAATAAAACAGCAGGAGACGCTAATGTTGCTGTTTCCACTTACGCAACGGGCGCTCCGAACACTCCGCTTCCGAATACGGTTACAAACATGAATCCTTCCGGTCCTCTTTCTGACTTAAACAATATGGCGGTGGACAGATTCTGGAGATTGCAAATGGAAAACGGTGTGAGCGCGCCCTCGGCAGATTTAACTTTTTCGTATCGCGGAACAGTGGAAAATACAATAACAGGTATTTTATGTCCTGCAGATGTAGTAACTGCGCAATACTGGAATGGAGGACCTAATTGGGTGGCTCCGGCACTAAACCCCGGCACCGCATGTACGGGTGCCGTAATAGAAACAGCGCAGGCAAACGGAGTTTCTGTTTTCACTACCACTTCTTCCCAGCCATTTGTGCTAGTGAAAAAGACAAACATTCTTCCCGTTGAACTTCTGACATTCATCACTCAATGCGATAACCGAAAAGTAAATGTGAAATGGTCAACTGCATCTGAGTTGAATAATGATTTTTTTACTGTGGAAAGAAGTCCTGATGCGTTGAACTACCTGCCGATCGGATTAGTGAACGGTGCAGGAAACACTTCAACCATTCATAATTATTCTTTCACCGATACAGACCCTCTTTCCGGAACATCCTACTATCGCTTGAAACAAACTGACTTCAACGGCACAACAGAAGTATTTTCTTCCGCTTCTCTTTCTTCCTGCGGAAGCGGAGGATTGAATGTGGTCATCGGGCAGAATCCAACAGTCAACGGAAATGTTTGGGTTTCCATCAGCGGAGCGGAAAACAAAAACGTGCGTGTGATTGTCACCGATATTCTCGGGCAAAATCTTTACACCAAAAACTTCACTGGCATTACCGGTTCTTATCTCCTCAATGCAGAACTCCAGTTAGCAGGAGGAATTTATGTTGTGAGCGCTTCCACCAGCGATGAAGTTTTCAGCAAGAAGATTGTGGTGGCGAGATAAGAAGCCCATCCCCGCCCTTCCCCAAGGGAAGGGAGCAAAACAATTTTTTATTTTACAACTGAAAGTCCTTCCCATTGGGAAGGATTCCCGCCTGCCGGACGGGCAGGTAGGATGGGCTACTGGTTCTTCACAAACCTGCACCACACACAATCCTCTTCTCCGCAACCCTGCGTGAATTCGTGATTCATTATTTTGGTGTAGGTGTCTTTGATTTGTTTTTTTACGATGGCAATATCTTCTTTGCTCACAACTAATTTTACTTTCACAAAATCTTTTGTCTTCTTTTCGTCTTTCAATAAAAAATCTATTTCGCCTGAAACCATTTTCCAGTCTTTGCGCTTGTAACTGTCTAAAAGAATTTTGTAGAAAACAATTTGGCGCCAGTAATCTCCACCATTGGGTTCTTTTTCGCTGGGAGGATTTAATCTTTTTAAACCTTTTTCAGGAATGCCTGTTTTGTAATCCACCACATTGGCATCGGTTCCTGTGAATTCTATTTTATCGAGTTTCCCGTTGATAGGAACTCCGTCCACTTCCACATTTTTAATTGGAATCTCTGTGACAACGATAGTGTTCCATGAGTTCACATATTTATCAAAGTACTCAGGCAAATATTTTTCTCCCAGACTCATTTTGTTTTTGAATCCCACATCGGTGAAAGAACTTCTTTCTTTGAGCAACGCTTTTTCAAATGTCTTTAAGAAGTCCTGCTTAGGAGGAAATCTGGAAGTTTTAACCCGCTCATCAAAAAGCCATTTCATTACGCTGTGCATCGCAACACCAAAAGCGGAATCTTCATTCTTTGCTGAAGGAACTCTTAAGATGTTTTCGTAGTAGAACGCAACCGGACATTTTAAATATTTATCAAGGTGCGTTACGCTCAGCGAATAATCTTCGAGCACAGAATCAATAAATTCTTTTTTAAGAGCAAGAACATTCTGTGCTGTGGCGGTTTCCTGTAAAGTAAGTGAGAGAGCAGTGTATTCAGATATTTTTTCTGAGGATAAATGTTTCTTTTCAATAGCAAGGTCTGTCTTTTCGATTATTTCCTCCACATAGCGTGAGTGCTCTAGAGATTTTCCTTCGTTTGTTTTATCAGCAAACGAAATCTGTAAATGTTCTTTGGCGCGAGTCATTCCTACATAAAATAATCTGCGGGCGCCTTCTAATTTATTTTCTTCGTCTTTTGTTGTGAATGTTAACGTGTCAGGCAAAGAAAATTTATTCGACATGCCTCTTGCTTTTTCCCAGAAGTCGGTCGTGCAGCCAATCATGAACACGTGCTGAAACTCCAGTCCTTTTGCGGAATGCGCTGTGATGAGGTTCACCCCGTTCTCCTCGTATACTGTTTTATTTATCGAGAGAGAAATTTTTGTTTCTCTCATTTGCTGAATCATCTCTACAAATTCTTTTATGCTGATAAGCGGTCGTTTCATCGATTCTGATTTGATGAAATCGAAAATGGTAGCAACCACCTGCAATAACCAGGTACGTTCAGGGGAATCAAGAATATGTTTCCTGATTCCTCCCCATTCCAGAATTTTTTCAAAGAGGATTTGCAGTGTAGAGTTGGAGGCTTCTGTGAGCCAGCGTGTGATGTTCTCTTCAAAGAAAATAACGGAACCGTAGTTTTCCAGATTCAGTTTTTTCAGTTCATCATAGTTCGCAAGGAACTCTCTCCAGCGTGTTCCGTAATTTTTTCCAAGGTGAGAAGAGATTCTCGCTACATCTCGCGGAGAGATATTGAAAAACCGATAGTGCATTATCTCGAACAGCAAATGCTCACCGCTGTTGGGTTTGTGGTTCTCTTCTTTCAGATAAGTAAGAATGTTCAGTATCTGCTGAATGATGGGCAGTTCAAGAATATTTATTTTCTTTTTTACGTTGTAGGGAATTCCTTTTTTCTCGAGAAGAGAAATTATATTTTCTGCTTGGCGGTGCTTTGCGTAGATGATGGCAACTTCAGATAGTCTTGAGTCGTTAGTTTTGAGTCTTGAGAGTTGTTCTACTATGTCAGCCTCTTCGTGGGCAGTATTATAATATGCTACAAGATTTGGTTGTGGACTAATGACTAATGACTCATGACTCATGACTTTAGAGGCAACCAACGTTTTATTCAGATTCGGAATTTTTTTAAGAATCGGTTCCTGATTAACCAGGCGCTGAGTATTGTTATCAATCACAGCTTTTGCAGAGTCAAGAATTTTTTGTGTGGAGCGGTAATTCTCTTTAAGAATAACAACTTCCATCTCTTTTTCGTAGCGCTCAAAGAAAGCAGTCATGTTTTTTACGCGAGCACCCTGAAATTCGAAAATGCACTGGTCATCATCTCCAACCACAAACACATTCGGATTATCCCAGAAGTCTATCAGCAGTTGCAATAATTCATTCTGCGCACCGCTGGTATCCTGATATTCATCCACCAAAAAGTATTGATACCATTCCTGATAACCGCGCAAAAAGTTTTCATCTTTCTTAAATGCATTCAGCACCCACAAAATCATATCCGAATAATCATAGCGGTCGCGGTCTTTCATCATCTTGCAGTAAAGAGGGAAAAGGTCTGCCGCAGCGCGGAGCAATTCCATTTTCTCTTTCACTTCGTCCACATCTTTTTTCTTCACATCGCCAACTTTTATTCCTGCTTTTGAATTTGCTTTCTTGTATAAAAATTCTTCGCGGTTCGGCAAATCATTTATGTATTCATCAATTTGTTTTGAAACATATTCATGAGTCCAGTCTTCTTCCTTCATCATCCTGAACAGATCATTCATTCGGGGAATGTCATAATAGATATCTCCTTTCAATCTCTTGAGCGGATGTTTTGCATCCAAAGAATCTATCATGTCCTGAAGCAGCTGCACATTCTCCAGTTCTGAAATGGGTTCCAGTTCGCGCTTGCCGAAATAATCCAGGTTGTGCTGAATGATATCGTTGCAGAAAGCGTGAAACGTGTAGATGTTAACGCGGTAAGCCGTGGGACCGATGAATTGCAATAAACGATTTCTCATCGCAACAGTTCCCGCATCGGTGTAAGTGAGACAAAGAATATTGTGCGGAGCAACTTGTAAATCAGATTTAAGAATATAACCAATGCGCCCGGCAATGATTTGTGTTTTGCCCGTGCCCGGACCGGCAATCACCATCACGGGACCTTCAATATGTTCCACAGCTTTGCGCTGTTCTTTATTCAGACGAGCAAGTTCGGCAGTGAATTGCTTTTCGTACTTGTCCCTTTGGGAATGAGATTTGGTATGTTGAGTTTTTTCAGACACATTTCAAAAGTATAAATTAAAATCACAAAAAATGATTATGTTGATAATACACTAAACTGTTTTATCTTTGCACATGCCTGTTATTTCAATGTTCTATGGAATATTTATCATGATGTATTTCATGGATAAGAAGGGACATCATTTACCTCATATTCATGTAAAATGTCAGGGTGAAGAATCAGTATTTGCTATTCCATCGGGCAAATTACTGGAAGGAAAAATTTTTGCTAACAAAAGAAAATTAGTTGAAGCATGGATTGAAATACATAAGGAAGAGCTGATGGCAGACTGGGAACTTGCACAAAGTGGAAAACAACCGCGTAAAATAGAACCGTTAAAATAATAAAAATGAACCCGAGAATTACAGCAGTAAAAGCGAATCCGGATTTCACTCTTGTACTTACTTTTGCAAACAGACAAAAGCGAATATTTGATATGAAACCCTACCTCCCAATAGGAGTTTTCAGGCAATTAAAAAAATATTCAAAGTTTAAGAAAGTCAAACCTTTTCTCGGAAGTATTGCTTGGGCAACAGGGCAAGACCTTTGTCCCGATACGCTATATTTAGACAGCAAACGAATCTACAAAACTGAACATAAGGAGTCTTTATCCGTTGCTGCCGAACCTAAAGCGCAATACCGAAAAACAAAGCGCAAATAATAAATAATCTTTTTTCACCAGTCGTAAAACTTCTTTCATGAAAAAAATACTTAGCATACTGATTCTGGCATTAGTGGTTACATTTTCATTCGCCAGTGGAAATGACAAACCAACACGCGTAGCCATACTGTATTTTGATAACTCAGGCGATGCGGCTTTGGAGAAATTAAAAAAAGGTTTGGCGGATATGCTGATCACCGATCTCTCAACTGTTAAAACGCTTAGTCTGGTGGAGCGGGACAGACTCGAAGAGATTCTCAAGGAACAGAAGATGAGCAATTCAAAAAGTTTTGACGCTGCCACTGCTTCGAAAATCGGAAAGCTGCTTGGCGCTGAAATAATACTGACTGGAGGATTTTTTGAAATGATGGGAACATTCAGGGTAGATGCAAGGATCATTGATGTAGAGACAGGAAAGATATTGAAGTCAGACGGTGTGGAAGGAGAAACTAAAAGTTTCTTCTCGCTGGAAAAAGAACTGGTCAAGAAGATATTGACCAACCTGGATGTTAAATTAAGTGAGGATGAAACAACCGGTTTCAATAAATCCGGAAAAGAACAGGAGATCAGTTACCAGGCGGCTAAGATATATTCTAAGGCGCTTGATGCAATTGATAAGGGAAATCATCAGGAGGCTTCTGAAATACTAAATGTGGTATTAATGGAGAATGAAGGATTTGCACCGGCAAGGAAAGAGTCGATAAAAATAAACAACATGTTGGCGAAGGATTCTGTAGAAAATAAAATGCGCGGCACTGGCGATCCCTTAAAAGGATTGAACGTAAGTAAAGGAACCGCACCTATCGGAACCGGAAAATATTATGCATTGCTGATAGGTATTGATAAGTACAGCGGAACATGGCCGACCCTTAACACTGCCGTGAATGACGCAAAGAAAATCGAATCTGTTTTAACTGCTAAATATAAATTCGATAAGTTCATTACACTTTATAATGGAGAAGCCACACGCGCAGCCATCTTCGATAAATTTGAATGGCTCGTTGAAAATATTTCCGAGAATGATAATGTGCTGGTTTATTTTTCCGGTCATGGCGAGTTCAAAGCCAGTCTCAAAAAAGGATATTGGATTCCGGTGGATGCTGCGAGCAGTTCCACTTCGTCTTATATTTCCAACAACGATATTCAAACTTTCCTCGCAGCCATTAAATCAAAGCACACGCTGATGATTTCGGATGCCTGTTTCAGCGGAGATATTTTCAGAGGAAATACCATCTCAGTTCCTTTTGAGCAGTCAGAGAAATATTATAAGCAGGTCTATAATCTTAACTCACGCAAAGCAATTTCCTCAGGAGGAATTGAGCCCTGATGGATGGAGGCAAAGACGGACATTCCATCTTCGCGTATTATTTTATCAAGAGCATTGAAGCAAACAAGGATAAATACCTGGATGCAAGCCAGCTTTATGACAGCATTAAAGTTCCCATCGTGAATAATTCAGAGCAAACTCCTATGTTCCAGCCGATAAAAAATACCGGAGATGAAGGCGGGCAATTTGTTTTTATTCTTAAATAAAAATCTGTAATGCGGATATTTTTAACAGCCTTTAAACGCAAAGAGCGCGGAGATACAACCCGCAAAGGGCACAGAGTATTCTTCGCGTTCTCTGCGTGTATTCTCTCTGCGTTCTCTGCGGTAAATGTATTGGCTGCCGAAACCATTGCCGTTTCTTATTTCGATAACACTTCTCACATAGTTTCGTACGACCCGCTTTCAAAAGGTATTTCCGATATGCTGATAACCGACCTCAGCAAAATTCAGGGCGTGACGATTGTGGAACGCAGCCGGTTGGAAGACATCCTCAAAGAAATAGAACTGAACAAAAGCAAATACTTTGACGAAGCCACCGCGCAGAAACTGGGAAAAGGTCTCGGTGCTAAATCCATTCTCACAGGCGCTTACATTTTTCTGAATGACGTGCTCCGCATTGACGCGCGCATGGTGGATGTGCAGAGTGGAAAAATTATCATGGCGGAATCGGTGAACTGCAATAAGGATGATTTCTTCACCGGCTACAAACAACTGGTGGAACTCATCACAAAACAAATGAAGCTCAGTCTTCCCGCAACATCTTCACTCGCACCGAAAAATAATAATGTGGGACTGAATGCCGTGGTGCAATATTCAAAAGCACTTGACTTTGCCGATAAAGGATTGAACGATGATGCCAGCACACTCCTTGCCAGCACCGTAAAACAGTTTCCCGATTTCGGATTTGCGAAAAACAAATTAGATGAGTTAAAAGCATGGATGAAGGAAATGGACAAGCAGCACGAACTTCGCGTTGCAGAAGAAACTAAAAAGCTCATAGCAGGTATTGATACTAAAGACCCACTGCTGGGGCAGCAGATCGGCAAAGTGTGGACAATGCTGCTCACCTCGTGGAGTTACACAAAGATTCTTTCATTCAATAATGAACTGCGCACGAAGGGAATTAAAGATGATTTCAAACTATACGGAGAAACGGTGGCTATCACCTTTGGAGAAATGATGTTATACTATGAATGCCTTTCCCATTATTCGTTAAAAGATAATCAGAAAATTATTGAAACAGGAAAACAGTTCATGGAGAAATACCCAACAAGCATGTATTACTCCAGTATTAAGATGTACATGGAACAGGCAGTTGCCGAACTGGAGAAACGCGAAAAAGGAAAAGCGGTGATTGACGAAGAGCTGATGAAAACAGAACTTGAAGTGTATGTAGATTTTTTCGACAGCTATAAATTCAAAAATGCGCTGGAGCTTTCCTCAAAAAAAGACTATGAGTTTTATAAAAACATTTACACACAGCGCGTGCTGGGTTTTGGAGACGAACTGCTCAAAGGAATGATTGCCGATAATAAATTCAGCATAGAAGAACTTTTCACATTCAGAAATGCGGCAGAGCGTTTTGAGGATGTTGTTACGCTTGACAAGATAGCAGCCAAATCAAAAATCTTCGGAGATGAAGCCATCCGCGTTGAAGAAGAAATAATCTCCAACAAAAAAGGAATAGAGAAACAAAAAAAGTTTGTTACAGAAGCAAAGCAAAAGTTTGCAGACAAAAATGAAAAAGAAATTGAACAACTGGCAAGAGACGGAAGAGAACTGGACGAAAGCATGGATTTTTCCTTTGAGGAAAGCGTAATGCGTCTTTACTTAAAGCAAAACGAAACAGCAAAAAGCACCTACTACCGCTACGATGCCTGGAAACATTTAATAATCTCTGTGCTGGCGCAGGGCAAAACCGAAGAAGCCAAAGCCGAACTGAAAAACTTTCAGAACGATAAAATACTTTATGCGCAAGACTCCATGCGTTTTAAGAGAGAGTTTGTAAGCCTTAAGAACGACTTTAACGAAAAGCAGAAAATAATGGAAGAGGACAAACAAAACGCCCTGCAGCAACTGGTGTATGAAAAAAAGGTGGAGACCTACTCAGACCACAACCAATATGCCGATGAAGCCGCCACGCGTCTGCAGCTCATAAACAATTACAACCTGCCCGCTGATAAAAATGAACTGCAGCTTTTCAAACTCGTGTATGCCTATTACAACATTGGTTATTTTGACGAAGCCCGCAAAACAGCAAAGTTCCTGCAGGATAAATATCCCAAGGGCTCACTCGCTCCCTCTATTGAAAGTTTGATGAAGTATATGCCTCAGTAATTGGACTGTTGGCAGGAAGGATAAACGATTACATAACCCCGACACTTGTAAATAAAATAACCTATTATGACAAAAAGTAAAATGAATCCTAAGGTTGATTTTTATTTTAGTAAAGCCAACCTGCCTGCCGGCAAGGCAAAAAAGTGGCAGGAAGAAATCAAAAAATTGAGAATGATCATTCTTACCTGCGGTCTGACTGAAGAATTAAAGTGGGGTGTTCCTTGTTACACGTTTCAGGAAAGTAACATAGTTTTAATACATGGATTTAAAGAATACTGTGCGCTTTTGTTTTTCAAAGGCGCCTTGTTACATGATACCAATGGTATTCTAATCCAACAAACGAAGAATGTGCAGGCAGGGCGCCAGATCCGGTTCACCAATGTTCGGGAAATAGTGAAAATGGAAACCATCTTGAAATCCTATATTAATGAAGCCATTGAAGTGGAAAAAGCCGGTTTGAAAGTAGATTTCAAAAAGAATACAGAACTTATATTTCCTGAAGAATTTCAAAAAAAATTAGATGAAATCCCTGCCCTGAAAACAGCTTTTGATGCATTGACACCGGGACGACAAAGAGCATATAATCTTTTTTTTTCTGCACCCAAACAATCCAAAACCCGTGAGTCAAGGGTAGAGAAATGTATGCAGAAAATTCTCAATGGAAAGGGATTAAATGATTGATAAATTCTTTGCCTGCCGCAGGTAGGTTCAGGTAAGGATGGTGTTTATCCCGATGAATAGCGGGTCTACAATCTTTTGAAACAAAAACGATTTCTGATTCTATCCTTCGCGCGTTATTCTTTATCCTTATCTCATCTGTGTTTTCATATTTTTTATCTTCTGTTTTGAAATATTTTTAAGCACACTTTATGGGAACCTCTAAAAACTCAAATCACAAAAAACAAAACACAAACCTGCCTGCGCAGGCAGGTAATATCCAATCATCAAAATTCAAATGACCAAAACAAAGCAAAACTGTATTCGTTTCGGATTTTGGTATTTGAATTTGGAATTTACCTGCCCCGCACATAAAAATTATGCGAGGGGTTTATGCGGCTCTTACTCTGTTTATGTGCGGGGTTAGGGTCGGGGCAAATTTTTTCTCCCCAGCACCTTCAGCATTCTTGTATGCGAAGCAAGCGCTTTCACAAAAGAGGGCTTCATATTATAAGGAAGTCCGTACTCGCGGGCTGTTCTTTCCACAATGTGAGAAATTTTTCGGTAGTGAATGTGGCAGATATTTGGAAAAAGGTGATGTTCGATTTGGAAGTTCAGCCCGCCTACAAACCAATTGATGAAAGGATTGTTGCGCGCAAAGTTTGAAGTGGTTTGCAACTGGTGAATTGCCCATTCGTTTTCAATATTTCCATTTGAAGATGGCAGGGGCTGTTCAACTCCTTCCACCAGGTGCGCCATCTGAAAAACAATTGCCATAATAAACCCGCTTGTGCAAAGCATGATAACGAAGCCAAGAAGAATTTGCCACCAGGTAAAATCGGAGAACAAAAGCGGCAATCCGATTGCAGTGAAAAAGAAAATAAGTTTTGAAACGATAAGTATTATGTATTCAAGGGTCGGCTTGGAGTTTTGCTGGCGAATAAATCCATTTCTGTTATAACGGTGCAATTGATAGAAATCATTTACCAATTTTCTGAGCAGCATTAAACTATATAGGAAGAACGCATAGATATATTGAAAGCGGTGAATTTTTTTCAGGGGCGCATGAACGGACAGCCGTAAAGCAGTCCTTGATTCAATATCCTCATCCATTCCCTGAATATTTGTGAATGTGTGATGAAGAACATTGTGCTGAATCTTCCAGTTAAAGGTGGTGGAGCCGAGCATATAAATAGTGCTTCCCATCAATTCGTTCAGCCACCCTATTTTGGAAGATGACCCGTGCAGCCCATCGTGCATCACCGACATGCCTGTGCCTGCCATGCCTATTCCCATAATAACAGCAAGCGGGAAAATCATCCAGCCGTACATGGGAATGGTGAGCATCAAAATGAAAGGAGCCAGGTAAATGAAAATCATTACAAAAGATTTCAGGGCTGTCTTCCAGTTTCCCTTAGTGGATATTCCTTTCTCTTTGAAATAATCATTCACGTTTTTTCTCAGCGATGACATGAATTGCGATTTATCTCTTTCGAATTGCATTATTTTCATGTAAAGAACCCTGCGCCAAGAGCGCAGGGCGTTATTATTTTATTTTTCACAATTCAAAAAGTTTCAACTGCTTGACATCATTATGACGACCTTGATTACGAATATAATTCTCAATCGTCTTTTTACTTCCTCGACCGCT
>JACRAM010000052.1 GCA_016213405.1 Bacteroidota bacterium | reverse complement strand
TCTGACTTTAAAGAGTTTTAAAAAGAGTGAGGATTCTCTGTCTACGAACATACCTCAAGGGTTGTTTTGTAACGCATATTGCTCTCACTCTTTTTTTCTTTTAGTTGCACTAGTTTATTTAATTTCGCAAACATACGAGTATCGCAACACAGACAATGAAAAAATTAATTCTCGCCTCGACAGCAGTTCTATCCTTGACAGTTGCGCACGGACAGGTTTCTTCTTCCTGTATCCTTCCGACAGTTTTACAGACAGCGTATGATAAAGACGTTCATCATTTAGCAATGAGCAGGATGTTTCAAATAAAAACTCCCGACACAAGTTTATTCATAATTCCTCAAACATATAAAGACACCATTTGGGAAGGACTTTCAGCAATTTTTAATACCACAATTCCTGAACGAGATTCTGTTTTTGATATTTACTGCGTTCATCATTATTCCGTAGAATATCAACCTTGGTTTTTCTATACCGATGTAAACGTAAATACTTCCTATAGTTGGACAACAGCGTGGCAAAACAGTCAAATGACAACTGGCTACACACAACTCGACAACTTTCTCGCTACTTACGGTTTCTCATTTGTATATTGGTATTCATTTGGCAGTGGAGCAACATTAGTGACCAACCAACAACTAAACATTTTTGCCATAAACGATAGTTTAGAAAAGTTTAACGGAGTTAATTCAGCATCTTCGGGAGTCATCGGTGATGGCAACATAATTAATTACAATGTGACTGGTAATAATAGGGAATATGAATTTTCTCTTGGGTGCGGTGACTGCCCCGCTGGATGTACTGGACGGTACAAATGGAAATTCACTGTTTATCCAAACTGTTCTGTTCTTTTTAACGGAGCAATTGACATGACAAACGGACAGATTTGTCCTTCTGCTGTAAATTGCAATATATCTACTTCTGTTCACGACAATTTATCCAAGAATAATTCCTTTACAATTACTCCTAATCCATTTTCTACACAGACAACTTTGCAGACAAATAATCCATTAAGAAACGCAACTCTCACGGTGGACAATTGTTTCGGGCAGACAGTTGCGCAAATAAAAAACATCAGCGGGCAGACAATTACTTTTCACCGAGACAATCTCGCAAGCGGACTGTATTTCGTTCGGCTGACAGAAGAAAACAAAACCATCGCAGTAGACAAATTAGTAATCGCGGACAGATAATTCCTTTCTTGTTCGTTGCGCGCGCCCAGACAATTTCTCTCATCGTGGACAATTGCGCAGGAGCAAGTAGGACGTGGGGTGCTGTTGGTAACATCAAATTTGCTCTATGCGGGCTGACGTTTAAGTTTGAAAATTTGTATCTTCGGTTTATATTTGTAATGGCAGACAAATTAGTTTTCATAAATCCAGCACAGCGCAAATTTGAGGAACGTTACCGGCAAGCGTAGGGTGACGACAGGACAAAAACGAAATGACAAGAAAAAAACGTAACTTTGACAGATGAAAAATGGAAAGCATAAAAAGTTCCCTGACGACTTTGTAAATAAAATTGTCTGCGGTGACTGCCTTGAGACAATGCGTCAAATGCCGGACAACTGCGTAGACCTTGCAGTTACATCTCCGCCTTACAACTTAAAAAACTCAACCGGAAATGGAATGAGCGCAAACACTAAAACAGGTAAGTGGGCTGGCAACGCATTGCAAAACGGGTACAGCCATTACAGCGACAACATTCCCAATGAGGAGTATGCAGAGTGGCAACACAATTGCTTAAAAGAAATGTATCGCCTTATCAAAGACGATGGAGCAATTTTTTACAATCACAAATGGCGCGTTCAGGACGGAGTAATTCAAGACCGCAAAGACATTATCAGAGATTTACCTGTTAGACAAATTATCATTTGGCGTAGAAAAGGCGGTATCAATTTTAACCCCGGTTATTTCTTGCCGACATACGAAGTGATTTATTTTATTCCAAAACCAAACTTCAAACTTGCTTCAAAGGCTAACGCCTTTGGTGATGTTTGGGAGTTTACTCAGGAAATGAAAAATGAGCATCCTGCACCTTTTCCGGTTGCGCTCATTGACAGAATTATTTCTTCAACAACTGCGCAGACAATTTTAGACCCTTTCTCTGGTAGCGGGACAACTGCAATCGTTGCCTTAGGACTTAAACGCAATTATATTGGCATTGAACTCTCACCGGACTATTGCGAAATGTCAGAAAAAAGAATTGCAAGAAATAAAAGAGAAAGTGAACTTTTAAGATTTAAATCCGCTACCCTTTTTCAAGAAACAGAATGAAAATATATTCCAAAGACAGTTTAATTGCTGAACTAAAAACGATAGCAACAAAAGGGTGGATAAAAAATGCAAGACACGGAAATCACGGTGGCATTGGAAACACTCTTGAAGATTTATTAGGTATTACCGAAAATAATCTTCCAATCCCTAACGCATCCGAATGGGAATTAAAATCTCAGCGACTGAATACATCTTCGTTGACAACTTTAGTTCATATTGAACCATCGCCAAGAGCGGTAAAATTTGTTCCGCAAATTCTGCTTTTGAAATACGGATGGAAACATCAAGAATCCGGAAAAAAGTATTCCAAAAAAGAAATGAGTTTTCGGCAGACTATTCACGGTCTCTCACGAAGCGACAGAGGATTTATGGTTAAAATTGATAGAGAAAATAAAAAAGTTCTCATTTCATTTGACCACAAGAAAGTTTCTGCAAGACATTCCACTTGGTTGAAAACAGTAAAGAAAAAGATTGGACTTGGCGAACTTAATCCTCAACCATATTGGGGATTTGATGACTTATCAAACAAAGTCGGAACAAAATTGCTCAACTGTTTTTATGTTCAAGCAGAAGTGAAAAAAGAAAAAGGCAAAGAGTTTTATTGTTACAGCAAAGTAATGATGTTACAAAAATTTAACTTTGACGGCTTCTTAAATCAAATTGAAAAAGGAAATATTCTCGTTGACTTTGACGCGCGGACTGGACACAATCACGGGACAAAATTTCGTATGCGACAAAATTGTTTGCCGGACTTGTACGAAAAGACAACTGTAATCGTGTGACAGAAAAGTAAACGCCAGCCGGTAACAGCAGGTTTGAGCAATGGCGGTTGACATTTAATTTGAAAGTTTCTGCTCTTTATTATATTTGTCTCGTGGGACAGTGAAGCGGTTTTTTATCCGCCACTTCTCAAACCTGCAAAACGTTAACTACAACCGCCCAAATACAAACAACAGGACAGTTTCGCAACGGTAGACAGCAACTTCTTTCGTTAAAGAATTACGCCTTTGACGCTTCAAGACAAAGCAAATTTCCGCCTAGACACATTCTTGCTTTACCATTAGTATTGTAAACATAAATAAATACACCTACAATCGCCACTACAATTACCGAGATTGTAAAAATTGAAATTACGTTTTGGTTACTCATATTAGTTTAATTTTGATTGTTTGAAAACAAATTTATATTATTTTTTTCATATACTCAATGAATAATCACACCTATTTTCCGCACTAGTTAATAAATGAATAAGTGAATAAATGAATAAATGAAAACTTTGTGCAAAATATTATTTCTTTTTGTTTCTGTTAGTTGCTTTTCCCAGCAATCAAAAATTGATTCTTTACTTTCTATAATCAAAAAAGACAAAGCGGACACAAATAAAATAATTCATTTAAATGATTTATCTCTTGAATATATAAATGTCAGCGATTATGATAGTGCTCTCAACTATAGCAATTCCGCACTGAAATTTGCAAAACAATTAGATTTCAAAAAAGGAATTGCTATCGCTTACTACAACATTGGAATTATCTATCACAATCAAGGGAACTATCCAAACTCTCTTGATTATTATCTGAAAGCATTAAAGATAGGAGAGGAACTAAAGGATAAAAATAGAATAGCAAAATGTTTAGGAAACATCGGAATTGTCTATTTATATCAAGGGGACTATCCGAAAGCACTGAATTATTATTTCAAAGCATTGAATATTGATACCGCTATATCAGATAAAAATGGAATGGCAAAGCATCTCGGCTGTTTAGGAATGGTCTATTATAAACAAAAGGACTACAACAAAGCCCTTGATTATTATTTAAAGGCATTGAATATTAGCGAAGAATTAAATATTAAAAGAGCAATTCCAACATGGCTTGGAAACATTGGGCTTCTCTATTATACACAAAGCGATTATCCAAAAGCATTGGAATATTATTTCAGAGCATCGAAAATGACAAAAGAATTGGGAGATAAAAATGGAATGGCAACTTTTCTCGGGAACATTGGTGCAGTTTATAGCGAACAAAAGAAATACAAGGAAGCGGAGGAATATTTGCTAAAGGCACTTGTATTAAGCGATAGCATTGGAGATTTGAATTTAAAAATGCAATTTGAAGAAGCCATAAGCCAAGTGTACGAAAAGATGATGAATTCGAGCAAAGCATTAGAACACTATAAACAATACACCATAGCAAAGGATTCTATTTTTAATGAAGAAAAGAATAAAGATATGACTCGCAAAGAAATGAATTATGAGTTTGAGAAAAAAGAAGCGTTTGCAAAAGCCGAACAAGATAAAAAGGACACAATTACAGCAGATGAAAAGAGGAGGCAAAAAATAATTACCTATTCCGTTATAGTAGGATTACTATTAGTAGCGTTGTTTGCAATTTTTATTTTCCACTCATTGCGAATAACAAAGAAACAAAAGCAGATAATTGAAATAAAAAATAAAGAGACGGAAAAACAAAAGCAGATTATAGAAGAAAAAAACAAAGACATAACAGACAGCATTAATTACGCAAAAAGAATTCAGCAAGCGAAACTTCCAAAGAGAGAAGAAATAAATTCTGCTTTCCCCGACAGTTTTGTTTTATTCAAACCAAAAGACATTGTGAGCGGTGACTTTTATTACTTCCACAAAAACGACAAATCTATTTTCATTGCATCCGCTGACTGTACAGGTCACGGAGTTCCTGGCGCATTTATGAGTATGATTGGTTCTGAAAAACTTGATGACGCTTTGGCGCACAGCGCAGACACTTCTGAAATACTTAGACACCTTAATAAAGGAATTAAAGTTTCGCTTCACCAGACAGACAGCAACGAATCAACGCGTGACGGAATGGACATCGCTCTTTGCTCCGTAGACACAGACGCGCGTGTTGTAAAATACGCTGGTGCAAACCGACCGCTATGGATTATTCGCAACGGACAGACAGTCGTTGAAGAAATCAAGGCAACTAAAAAAGCAATTGGCGGTTTCACAGAGGACAGCCAACACTTCGACACTCACGTAATACAATTACAGCATGGGGACACCTTTTATATTTCTACTGACGGCTACGCAGACACCTTCAGCGGCCAAGGTCACAAAAAATTGACGACAAAAAAGTTCAAAGAAATTTTACTTTCAATTCAAGACAAATCTTTAAAAGAACAAGAGCATCATCTCGACAACTTTATCGAAGACTGGAAAGGCGGGACAGAACAAGTGGACGACATTTTAGTTATCGGTGTGCGCTTGTAGTGGCGGACAGCTTTGCGCTCGGTGGACAATTGCGCAGGGGCAAAGCAGGGCGTGGAGCGGATGTAGTTAACAGCAAATTTGCGCTATTGCCGCTTTCGTTCTTGTATTGAATTTTGTTTTTCATATCTTTGTTTCGGTTTCGGCAGACAATTTTTCGCTCCGCAAATCGGCAACATCGCAAATTTGCGGAACGTTGGCAGTCATTGCGAAAACCGCGACAGTTTCTCCAGACAATTTATAAAGTCATCGCTGGACTGTCCTTCACTTTTTCCACGACAATCTTTTTCATTCCGACAGTTTCTCCTTTAATTGTTTCTCGTGGGACAGTCCACCGTTGACTTTGTAGAAAAACTTTTATCGGGACAGACAATCGGTTCTCACAAAGACGGCTCAACGGTTGGTGACAGCGTGACAAATAAATACAAATACATTTATCGGCTGACAATTTCGCAACTCTTCATCGCTGTTCATCGGTAGACAACAATTTTATTCGCAGACAGCCAAGCAACAAAAAAAATCAGCGGGACAGTTGCGCTTGTACCGACAACTTTTCTCGCTGGACAGTTTCGCACAAGACAAAAACAAAAACGCAACAACAGTTTTCATCGGACAACTCTTTCGCGCAGACAGAAAAAATAAATTCACGCTCGACAGTTTCTCCTTTAACAAATCGTTTCGCGCGGTGGGACAGCAACGCAGGACAAAAAAGCAACGAACTGCCAACATCAGGTTTGCGCTATGCGGGCTGACGTTTAAGTTTGAAAATTTGTATCTTCGTTTTATGTTTGTAATGGCAGACAATTTTGTATTCCAAAATCCCGCACATCGCAAACCTGAAAAACGTTAGCACCAATTACATGAAACGACTTTTTTTCATATTGACTTCCTCGACAATTTACCTGACTGCTTCGGGACAGCATGACATCGGACTGACAGCAAACGGTGGACTAAGTTATCTTTCAACAAAACTTACTTCATCGCAGACAACTCAAAAGTTTTACTTCGTTCCATCTGGACACGGTGGACTCTTTTACAACTTTCATCTTGGCGACAAATCTTTACTGGGGACAGAATTGTTATTCATTCAAATAGAAGGCAAAGAACGTTCACAAATTCCTGTGACAGACCAATACGGCAATCCAACCGGACAGTTTATCGTTCAGGACATAAGACGACACATTTCTTATTTTGGTATTCCAATTTATTACGGGTATAAAATAAAAAAACTTACAATTAATCTTGGCTTTCAAATATTATTTACGCTAACAAGTAGCGGACACTCCGAATATCAATCACCAATTCCTATAATTATTTTGCCTCCAATATCCGACAAATTAAACATTGACAGTTACGACTATGGTGCAAGGACAGCGTTAACATACAACCTGACAAATAAGTTTTCAATTGAAACAACTTACTACTACGGACTACACAATATTTTCAAAGGTAGTCCCGACTGGTGGATTTGGAAAACACAAGAAGTGACAGTTGGACTGCGATATAAATTATTTTCGCTCGGTGGACAGAAAAGTGAGACAGAAAAATAAAGTAACTGGTGCTAACAGCAATTTTGCGCTATGCGGGCTGACGTTTAAGTTTAAAAAATTGTATCTTCGGTTTATGTTTGTAATGGCAGACAATTTTGTATTTCAAAATCCCGCACATCGCAAACTTGCAAAACGTTAGGGGCAAGTTTCAAGCGACATCAAAGCTTGACACTTTCTCCACAAACGTTTCGCAGTGGACAAAAAAATAATTCTTCGACAGACACGTGAGCCACCGACTATTCGGCTCGACACTTCTTGACAGTCATTCTCGGCTGACAAGTTTTTTCTCGCGTGACAGCCTCGCGCGGGCAGACAGTTTCTCAAACATTTACAAACTTAAAATCAAAGACAAAATGAAAACCAAAATATTTATCGCAACGCTGACAGTCGGTCTCTTCTTGACAGCGTTTAAATTCGTAGCAGACACAAAAAGTTCTGCGACAGTTGACCAAAAAGAAGGCATTTATATTTTTATGTTCAGCAAACCGACAGCCGAGTATCAATTTCTCGGAACTGTAAAGAAAACAGGACTTGTTTGGAGCGGAAAGCCAGCGGAAATGTTTAACATTCTTCTTCGCAGATGTAAAAAAGATTATCCGCAAGCAGACGGCTTAATATTTTCCGATGTAGACATGGATCATGCTGACTGTGTAAAGTTCAAATAGGTTTGTCGTGTGACTGTCCTTCGTTGACAATTTCTTCGGGGACAATTTTTCGGCTGACAGTTTTTCCTCGACTATTTCGCTTGCATCGTGGGACAGTCACAGCAGACAAACCAGCCCCTAACATCAAATTTGCTCTATGCGGGCTGACGTTCAAGTTTGAAAATTTGTATCTTCGGTTTATATTTGTAATGGCAGACAAATTAGTTTTCATAAATCCCGCACAGCGCAAATTTGAGGAACGTTAGCCACCATTTGAAAAAAATGCAAAGACACATCTACAATGATTTGACAATTGCAGTCTTTGACGACCCAACTTATACTGTTGACTCGTCAGACAACAACAATGTTTATTCAAAACTTTACTTCGATGACAGCGGACAGCCCCAACAGTTTCAACCAACATCAAAGCACGGAGTAAAAATCTACCGCGACAGCGAAGAAATAAATAATTGCCTTGTTCTTGCAACAGGTGGCGGGACAACTATTCACCCGACAGCATCGCTCGTTGATAACGGACAATTACTTATCTGCTGTTGTGACACTATTTTCTGCCTGACAGTTCCTGAGTTACAACTAAAATGGAAAACAAAAGCAGACACCGCGACCTGTTTTCAAATTGTAAAACTGCAAGCCGACTACATTGTGCACGGAGAAATAGAAATCACTCGCCTCGACAGTGACGGAAAAATAAAATGGCAGTACGGTGGCGCAGACATATTTGTAACGTTAGACAGCCACGCATTTACTTTAAACTCTGACCACATTGCCGTGACAGATTTTTATAATACAAAATACAAAATTGATTTTGACGGCAAGACAATCTCTACATCTCGACAAACTCCCGCGTGACAATTTCCGTTTTCGTCCGTGTGACAGTCCCGTAGACAGATTCTGTGTTATCTCCAAATTTTTTTTGAAGATTTTTATATACTATTTCACTATTTAAAACTTTTCTATTTTTGCCCTTGCAAGACCAATTTAATTTCTTGCCTTAGAGCAAACAGAGCGGACAAGATCCAGCT
>JACRAM010000051.1 GCA_016213405.1 Bacteroidota bacterium | reverse complement strand
TTCGTTATCACTTGCTTTTGCCTTCGGCTTCCTCCGCACAATGCCTCGCAACATTGCACTTGCTTTCAGCTAACACTTCGCGTTATCAACGTGTGTTCGGGACTTGCACCCTATAGTAAAAGAACATGGATGGCGCACAACAAAAACGCAGAGAAAATTCTCTGCGTTTTTCTTAAGTCATCATTATGTAAAATTCCGGCAGCTAGTGCAATGACAAGAAACTGCTATTTAAAACTTGCCTGTGAATAAAGGAATGGGCTTGGATTAAGGAAACGCAATGTGATTTCAAAGCCACCTCTTCCGTAACTTACCGTTTTTAGTTTTGAAACATTAAGGTCATAACTAATCCCGATAGAATAACTTGACATTTCATACATGCCGGCAATTACGGCAGCGTCTTTATTGCGGTAATATCCACCTACTGAAATGGCAGCTCCTTTTACATAACCCGTGTAGCGGGAATCCTCTTTAAGCATATATCTTATAAGTGAACCAAATAAAAATTCCTTTGCTGTTCCCTGTCTGGCGTACATAAACGCTGGCGTTAAAGAGTAGTTGGTATTTTTGATGCCGATCAATGCATACCCATGTACAATAAGTTTTCGATATAATTTTTCATCGGTTCCGAAAAAAGAATAAGAGGGCTGTAAAAGATGAGAAAGTGAAGCCCCGATGTAAATATCCTTTTGATCATTTCCTCTCATGTATCGCTCGTTCTTTTTGTAAGTCCACATTACTCCGGAAGCAAAATCCGGATAAACAATATTAGAGTTTGAAAAATCTTCCTGGCTTGATAAATTCTGGTCATAATTGCTTCCGTTCCACTGACTGCCCCACTTCAGCTGGCTATAGTTGATGCTGCGCTGGGTAACACCGCCCTGCATTCCTGCAGCAAACATGGTGTTCTGTCCGGTTTTCAACTGATATGCGAGCGAGAAATTTGCCAGAGTAGTTCCCATATTAGATGTACCTGCCTTGTCGCTGAAAACTAAAACACCCCAGCCTAATCCGGTTTCAGAAACTTTCTGAAAGAACAATGTTTTTCTTTTGCTGAAAACTGTTTCTACCTGCCTCGCCCATCTCTTTTTTAATTTCTGATCAAATGAAAAGGCTATTGTCTTGTAGGGATCTGAAATGCTTTTCCATTGCTGGCGATAATCCGTTGCAGCGCGCATCCATACGGTTGTTCCCGCCTGTGCAGGGTTTATCACCAGAGGCATTAAGGTGAACTGTGAAAAGTGGATGTCCTGAGCAACACCTATTTTGCCGATAATAAAAAAGATTGCACAGATAATAATTGTGTGTGCTCCAAAAAATTGTGAATGTTTTTTCATAGTATATAGTTTTATTTGTTTTTTATTTCTCCCACTTAATAGGGGATTTTTTTTATTGAATTAAACTAATATTGCCTTTTCTGACAGTTTCGTTTCCGTTTATAAATGTTACTTTCATGTAATAGACAAACACAGCAGTGTTCATTATCTTCCCGTTATATGTTCCATCCCACAGCACGCTCATATTGTCTGCTTCAAATACTTTTTCTCCCCATCGGTCATAAATAATGAACATGAATTCTTTTATACAGTTTATGTTCGGATAGTAAACTCCCAGCACATCATTCTTCGTGTCTCCATTGGGTGAAAATGCATCTGGAACGAATAGCTGCTCATCAGCATAGTCACAATCTATCGGTTCTACATACACTGTAACGCAGGTAGTGTCTTTACATCCTCCAGCATTTGTTACTGTTACACAATAGAGAGTTGTAAGAGGAGGTGCAACAATAATAGAAGAATTTGTTGAGCCGTTCGTCCACGAATAAGTTCCTCCGCCAGATGCGGTAAGAGTTGTGGAGGTTCCTGTGGTAATGGTTACATTGGAACTTACACTTGCAGTTGGATTCGGATTCACAACTACAGTGGCACTCGTAGTGTCTGCACAACTTCCGATGGATACTATTACAGTATACGTTGTGTTGGAAGTTGGAGAGGGCGTTATAGAAGATGTGATTGCTCCGGTATTCCAGGAATAAATTGCTCCCCCTGATGCAGTAAGTGTTGCGCTTTGTCCTGTGCAAATGGTTGCATTATTTGACGCAGCAACTGGTGGAGGAGAAACTGTAACAGTGACAGTAGTTGTGGCTGTGCAGTTATTTGCATTCGAAGTAACAACAGTATAAGTAGTAGTTGTACTTGGAGAAACATTTATAACAGCAGTTGTGTCTCCTGTATTCCAGAAATAATTTGTTCCTCCGGATGCTGTAATCGTGGAAATATCTCCTATGCAAAGTACGGTGTTTCCGGAAACAGAAATTATTGGCGATGGATTGACTGTTACTGTTACATATGCAGTATCTACACAACTACCGCTTGAAACAATAACTGAATAAGATGTATTTGTTGTTGGTGTGATAGAAATGGAGGTAGTTGTTTGTCCGTTGCTCCATGAATAATTTGTTCCGCCAGAAGAATTAATAATAACAGTTTGTCCTGTGCATATTGTACTGTTTGGTCCGGCAGTAGCTGCAATACTTCCGGTTGAAGCAACTGTTACCGTATTAACAATTGAACATCCGTTTGCATCCGTGACTGTCACAGAATAATTTCCTGCGGTTAATCCTGTTGCAGTTACTGTGGAAGCACCAATAGGATTCCATAAATAAGTATAAACGCCTGTTCCACCGCTTGCTGTTACTGTTGCGCTTCCGTTGTTGCTTCCGCAACTGGAGGATGATGTTGCACTGGCTGTTGCCGTAAGTGCAGGCGGTTGAGTAATAGTTACCGTTTGTGAACCCGTGCATCCACCGGCATCGGTTACCAGAACTGTATAGGTTCCTGCGCTAAGTCCGGTAACTGTTTGTGTTGTTTGTCCGGATGGATTCCAGTTATATGTATAGGGAGCAGTTCCTCCGGTTGCGGTTGCATTTGCAGAACCATTGTTTCCTCCGAAGCAAGAAACATTTGTCGGAGGCGGCACTGATGTAATTAATAATCCGGCAGGAATAATTGCAACTGCCGTATCAATTTCATTGCAGGTGCCGGCACCTGTTACAATAACAGTATACGTTCCTCCCCCCAGCCCGGTAGCAGTTTGAGTAGTTTGTGCCGGATTGGTACTCCACAAATAGGTATAAGGTGCAGAACAAAATACAGGAGTTGCTGTTGCACTGCCGATGTTCGATGCGCCACAGGAATTTGGTGTGGTAGTAACAGTAATTGGATTGCAAACCGAAGTCATGCTGAACTGAGCGACAAAACCAACATTCGGAGTTGAATTTACTCCCCCAACAGCATAAAACAATCCACCTGTTCCAATAGCAATATCCAATACCGGACTCGGAGTTGCGAAAGATGTCAGCAAACTTAAATTGGAATCATACACATAAACTCCCTGCTGTGATCCTACATAAACATTTCCGCATTTATCTACGGCAGTACCGGAATTGCTAAACTGAACACCACCAGGAATTGCAACGCTTCCAATCAATGCACCCGTATTCAAATCTCTTTTTTCAAGTGTAGCTCCGAGGTTTACATAAAGATAACTGCATCCGGCAGCAATGCCATTAAAACCAAAAGTACCGTAATTGGTATTGAATCCATCTATAAAAGCAGGATTTACCGTATAAATATTATTAAATACTACAGAGAATCCTGTCGCAGGATCAAGGCAGGCAAGATGAGGTCCGTTAGGAGGAGGATTAACAGCGTAATCATCTTTCACAGAGAGCATATACAAATAACCATTCTTACCGTAAGAAGCAGCAACTATATCCCCGGTAGCGGCAGGATTGAACATACCTGTTTCCGCTCCATTGGTTGAATTAATAATCGTTCCCTTTCCCCAATCGCAACATCCGGGTCCGCATCCAAGCTGTATCACTTGTGTGAAATCACAATTGAAAGCATTGCGCCAGTTTTCATACAGGTTCGGACTTTGAATATTCCACATCAGTGTTCCGGAAGGATCTAATTTCGATTGCATGCAATCAGCGATAAAGTATCCTACCATAAAAAATCCGCAGGTTACATACGAATTTCCTGCAGGGTCTACAGCAATATCGCCCGTCTGTTGGTCGTAGCGCATTGCTTGTGTAAAATTGAATGTCCATTGAAGTACACCGGCCGCATTGTATTTCTGCACATATTGTCCAAGAGTGTTTGTATAGGCTTGTACCCCTGTGAATCCGTATATGTAAACATTATTGGCACCATCAACCGCAGTTTCTGCTACAGTTGTTGCCGGCACTAAACTGCTGTTCATCCATGGATCAATAATTACCGTTTTGGATTTATCATAGTTGCCAAGATTAAAAGTAACGATGTTGTTTTCTAAATTGAAGCAAGAAGAAATCTGACCTCTCCCTGATTCGTAAAAAGTTTGAGGTGCATGATCGGTAATACTTCCTGCAGCGGAAGAAAAAAAGATATTTCCAAAATTATCTTTGAAAATTTTTTCGACTCCTGTATATTTCATTTTAATCAGAGAAGCATCTGCCCCCGGATGTAGAATTAACGTGTACTTTATTCCGTCTTGCTTATGAAATACATATTCAGCATCAATGTTGGGGTAAAGATTCCTATAAATTATTTTTTTGTATCCTGAAATGCGATCAATACTTTTCTTGGAGTTATTTGGGTCAAGATAGTTCCAGTATTCATCAACTATATTTTCAGAAACCAGCTCAACATTCGGATTTGCTCCAATCCATTCCATATTCACATCGTACGTGCGTATAATTGTTTTTGGCTTGTCATTTTCTTCTTCTTCACGCCTTTGCTCTGAGGGCGATTCGCCCCCTTTGAAAAACTTTTCTTTTTCTTTTTCAGTAATTGGCTCGGCTTTGGTCATGCGGCAAATGTATCCGCTTTTTGTAAAATAAACCTGCGGTCCGAATTCAGCGCTGTATAGAATTTTTGCAGAAGAATTTTCTCCTTGTCCGACAAATTGTCCTTTGTTTTCGATAAAAACTTTTTGAGAGAATACTGTAGTGCCCATCCACCCTTTGCCAATGGCAGGTTTAAAGAATATTCCTGACAATAAAATAAAGAGTATGATAATTTTTGTTTTCATCATTGCGCTAATTATCGAATCAAACTCACATTACCCTTTCTCACCGTTTCATTTCCATTTGTAAAATTTACTTTCATATAATAGACAAACACAGCAGTGTTCATTATCTTCCCGTTATATGTTCCATCCCACAGCACGCTCATATTGTCTGCTTCAAATACTTTTTCTCCCCATCGGTCATAAATAATGAACATGAATTCTTTTATGCAGCTTATGTTCGGATAGTAAACTCCCAGCACATCATTCTTCGTGTCTCCATTGGGTGAAAATGCATCGGGAATGAAAAGCTGATCATCGGCATAGTTGCAATCGTCAGGCGGTTCAATAAAAACAGTTACGCATGCAGTATCTGTACAAGTTCCGTTACTTGAAGAAACGCAATACATAGTTGTAACGGGTGGCGAAACAATAATAACAGTTGACGTTTGCCCATTGCTCCATGAATAAAAACTGCCTCCGGAAGCAGAAAGTGTTGTGCTGCTTCCCGCTGTGATGGTTGTGTTGCTCCACGCTGAAATATTGGGCGAAGAATTAACAACTACAGTTGCGCTTGCTGTATCGCTGCAAGTTCCGGATGAAACAATAACAGAATACGTGGTTGTTACTGTGGGAGAAACATTTATCAAGGCGGTTGTGTTTCCATTGCTCCATGAATAACTTGTTCCGCCAGATGCAGTAAGTGAGGCGTTTTGTCCTGCGCAGATGGTGCTGTTTGATGCATTGGCAGTTAAACTTCCTGTTGCAGCTACAACGACTGTATTGCTTGTTGTGCATCCATTGGCATCGGTAATAGTTATTGAATAATTTCCCGCAGGAAGATTAGAAGCAGTCTGCGTTATCTGTGAAGTTGGGTTCCAGCTGTAAGTATAACTTCCCGTTCCGCCAGATGCTGTTGCAGTGGCAGTTCCGTTACTGCCTCCACAACTCTCCGCGGTGGAACTAACAATTGCAGAAAGTGCAGTCGGCTGTGAGACTGAAACGGTTTGAGTTCCCGTGCATCCGCCCGCATCGGTTATTGTAACAGTATAATTTCCTGCCGAAAGTCCTGTTGCAGCCGAGCTATTTCCTCCCGAAGGAGACCAAAGATATGTGTAGGGCGAACTTCCTCCGGTTATAGTTACACTCGCGCTTCCATTTGTTCCTCCGAAACATAAGTTAGCAGTTGATGTTGGGGTTACTGTAAACCCGGAAGAAGGTGGAATGGTAATGAATACTGTAGTTGTTTCCGCAGGACAAGAAGCATCAATGATGGTGCATGAATAAGTTCCGGGAGCGAGATTAATGATTGTATCTGTTGTGGCTCCATTGTTCCATGAATATTGATAAGGTCCTGTTCCGTTCATAATTGTATCCACCCAAGCCATTGCGTTATTGCTACTGCATCCGGTTCCGGGCAGTGAATCGGCAGCAGCGCTCATAGGTAAATTCGGAGAAGGATTGCACGTGATGGGTGCGCCTGTTTGAACAACATTTGCAAAAACTCCTACGAAACCAATTCCGCAGGCGGCAATATTATTTCCGGGAGCAAACGCCATATCATAGACCGGTTTGGAAGTTGGAACAGAAGTGATTAAATTAAAATTAGGATCGTAAGCAGAAATTCCGGTTTGAGTTCCTACATAAAAATTATTCATCAGATCGGCAAGTATGCCCGAATTCATCACCAATGTTCCATTCGTAATATTTGTGCTGCCTAAAAAAGTGGGAGCATAAATATCGAATTTCTGAACCTCACTTCCCGTGTAGATATAAATGTAACAGTTGCTGGCTGCTATTCCGTTCCCCATGTAATAACATCCTACATAATAAGTAGGCATGGTAGGCTGATAAGGTATGGTCCAATATTGAGAGGGTGGTACATTGCAGGAACGATATATGCCAACAAAATTTGGGTCAAAACCCGTAATGGTAGAAACATTATTTGAAGTTGAACCATCTCCTACAGCGGTGTACGCATAAAAATTTCCATTCGGAGCGAGAGTGATATGACGGATTTCACCATTCGCATTCGGGCAACCGCTGGGACAGGGTCCCTGAATAATATTGCAGGCGTTCCATCCATTTGGCAGCCACATGGGAAGTCCGGTAGCAGGATCATACCAGGTAGCTTTTGTTTGTGCGTTCGAACCTCCTCCATACAATCTGTTATTGGCAGGGTCAAAAACCATTCTCCAGCCCGTTTCGCAGCAGGCAATGTTGGTGATATCCCTGGTGGGAGCATAGAGCCAGACACTTGTTCCCGCAGGAGATATTTTTCGAATACTTTCTGAACCGCTGCAATAACTGTTACCGGATGGATCTACAGCCAGATCGCCACCTATTAATGTCGCGTTGTATGCATACCCTGGTCATGAAAGAAAAGTCCATGCCTGAGTGCCGGTGCTGTTGTATTTTACAACCTGAGAATTGAAATCACCATAAACAAAAACATTTCCGGCAGGATCAACAGCAATTTCATAAGCCGTGTCAAGTGTGGGCAGCGTACTGCTTACCCATGGATCTATAATAAGCGTTTTAGATTTATCGTATTCATCAATTTGAAAACTCAGTATATTATTCTTTAAAATAAATTTTGATTTTATTTTTTCTCCGTTCTTATCCTGAAAGCTGATGGGTGCGTGATCAATAATATTTCCCAGAGAAGTTTTGATGACGATATTATTTTCATTGTCGAACGAAACACTTTGAGCGCCTGAATATTTCAATTTTATTTTACTGACGTCTGCGCCAGGATGAACGATGATATTGTATTTGATTCCTGTTGTCGGATGGAAAGAATATTCCACATCTATTCCATTGTATAAATTTTTATAAATGATTTTTTTGTAGCCATGAACAAAATTTATATCCTGCCTGATATCTTTATCCATTCCGTAATTGAAATATTCTTTTGCAACATCTTCTGCTATGATTTTGCAGTTTGCATTTGCGTTCAACCATTCCATATCAACCACCGCCATATGTGATTTAAATACTTTGCTTTTTAATTCCTGTTCATATTTCAGTTCTTCTTCATTTTCAAATCCGGAAGAATGTTTCTTGGATTCTTCTTTCCGGAATTCTTTAAATGCTTTTTCATCCCTTTCGTTTTGATGGAGCGTGTAAGCAATTTTATTGCTCGAGAAAAATATTTTTGTGTTGATGTGATTAACTGCAAATAATATTTCAGGAAATTCTTTCAGATAAGGCGCCTTATCAAACTGCCCTCTGTTCTCGATGAATAATTTGGGAGAGAACAACGTGCTGTCTATCCAGCCAGCGGACCATGCCGGGCTTAAAAATATTCCTGAGAATATAAGCAACGGCAAAATGTTTTTTGTTTTCATTAATAATTCAGTTTAACGTATTAAACTTACAGTTCCTTTCCTGACAGTTTCGTTTCCGTTTATAAAATTTACTTTCATGTAATACACAAACACGGCTGTATTCATCAACTTTCCATTGTAGGTTCCATCCCATGTATCTGCTATTTTGTTCGCTTCAAATATTTTTTCTCCCCATCGGTCATAAATGATGAGATTGAATTCTTTTATGCAGCTTATGTTCGGATAATAAATTCCCAGCACATCATTCTTCGTATCGCCATTGGGTGAAAATGCATCAGGTATAAATAACTGGTCATCGGCATAGCCGCAATCTATCGGCTCAACATATACCATTACACAGGCGGTATCATTGCAGTCGCTATTTGAAACTGTTACACAATATAATGTTGTCGTCAAAGGTAAAACAGAAATGTTTGAGCCGGTTGCTCCATTGCTCCATACATATGTTCCTCCTCCGCTTGCAGACAGAGTTGCGCTTTGTCCCTGCGTGATGGTAACATTGCTCCATGCGGTTGCTGTGGGATTGGGATTCACAACAACTGTTGCTGTGGTGGTGTCTGTACAACTTCCTGCGGAAACAATTACTGTATAAGTAGCAGTGGCAGTAGCAGCAGCAGCCGTTATGGATGATGTGGTTGCTCCGGTGCTCCATGAATAATTACTTCCGCCTGTTGCTGTAAGCAAAGCGCTTTGTCCTTCGCAGATGGTTGCGTTATTTGCTGAAGCGATTGGTGGAGGAGAAACGGTAACGATTACAGAAACTGCGCTCGTGCATGTGCTATTCGAAGAAAAAATTGTATACGTTGTAGTTGTGCTTGGAGAAACATTAATTATTGAGGAAGTACTTCCGTTGCTCCAGGAATAATTTGTTCCGCCTGTTGCTGTAAGTGTTGAAATATCTCCAACACAAAGCACTGTATTTCCCGAAACAGAAATTACCGGTGATGAATTTACGGTCACTGTTGCATATGCAGTGTCAGCACACGAACCATTTGAAACAATAACCGCGTAAGTTGTATTTGTTGTAGGTGAAACATTGATAGTTGAATTTGTATTTCCGTTACTCCATGAATAATTTGTTCCGCCTGATGAAGTAAGTGTTGCTGTTTGCCCGGAACAAATTGTGCTATTTGGTCCCGCTGTGGCTGTAATACTTCCGGTAGATGTAACCGAAATAGTATTAATTGTAGTACACCCATTTGCATCAGATACTGTAATCGAATAATTTCCTGCTGATAATCCGGTAGCAGTTGTTGTTGTTTGTCCGGAAGGATTCCAGTTATAACTATATCCGCCTGTGCCGCCCGATGCTGTTACAGTCGCGCTGCCGGTATTGCTTCCGCATGTAGTGGATATGGCAGTAACACTGGAAGTGAGCAGTGTGGGTTGAGTAATGGTTACTGTTAGTTGCTGAACACAACCCGCAGCATCGGTAACGGTTGCAGTATAAGTTCCCTGACTCAAACCCGTTGCAGTTGCATTTGTGCCGCCACTTGGAGACCAACTATAGGTGAAAGGAGATGTGCCTCCGGTAACAGTTGCTGTGCTGCTTCCGTTGCTTCCACCGTTGCAGCTTATATTTGATTGTGTGCTTGCAACTGTAAAACCTCCGATGCTGGAAATAACCACAGTGTCTATTTGTATCTTTGGCTTACAGGAATTATCAAATACAGTTACTGTGTATGTTCCGGGCGGCAGTCCTGTTGCTGTTTGTGTAGTTTGTCCTGTGGGATTCCACAAATAAGTATAAGGTGGATTTCCTCCCGTTGCGGTTACGGTTGCAGAACCTGTCGGAGTGCTGCAGGATGAATTAGTGGAAGCAGTTGTTAAGTTCATCTGATTGCATAGGGTGGAAGTTATCTGAAGTTCGGTAACAAACCCATCTCCACACACATACAATTTATTCATCTGTCCCAAACATACATCATAAACTTCATTTGGAATATTTGATGTTAAGGGAGTTCCGACAGTAAATGTTGTTCCGTTAAAAGAATAAACATGCACTTGATTTGTGCCGCCAACATATACATTATTACATTCATCCACAGCTATTCCTTCGTGAGTTCTGTTTTTTCCGGCAGAATATCCAAAATTAACTGTTACAGAACCCAGCACAACTCCTGTAGTTTTGTTCCATGCAATTAAAGTTTTTCCATCGTAACTATACAGGTAACTTGTGTTTACATCCAACGCATTTGCTCTCACAGTTCCACTGGAACATAAACCTGCAAAACCCGGAATACCAAAATTGCGGCACTCTTCATAATCATAAGATGAAATCACATCAAATGCACAAGGAGGATTATACCCTGAAGAATTCAAACTTTTTTGTATTCTGTCATCCACGCTTACAAGACCAGTATAGGATGTTGTCATAGCAAAAAAATCTCCATTATTATCCATTACAACTGAAGCAATATCATTACAACAATCAGTGGGTGTTCCGTAACCATTGAAATTTTGAGCGGTACTGCTTGTTAAATTCGTATCGGCAATCAGCTGTATATTCTTAGGTCCAAATATTCCGCCACCAAATCCGATTAACTGCTTAGTGCAGCCGTTATAAACCATTTTCCAGATTTCGTTTGTGCCTGAAAAAGATGCTGAAGTAAGTTGAAGGGTTCCACCCGAACTTATTTTCATTACTCTCGTACCGGGATTAGTAGAAGCTTCGCCAATAAAAGAAGTTCCGCTCTGACGCAAAAGGCAAAACCGAGTGTACATTGGTCCCCACCCTGCAGGAACGGTAAAAGTCCAAAGCAAACTTCCGCCCGAAGAATATTTAGCAAGTTTATACGGGTAATTTCCACCTGAAACATATACATTTCCATAATAATCATAATCTATATCAAAGGCGGCATTGTTTGTGGTCAAACTTGTAGGGGTGGTTGTCCAGGGGTCTATGACAGTAGATTTGAGATTTGCGATTTGCGATTTGCGATTTAAAGCAAAAGAAACGGTGTTTCCTTTTAATTCAAAAGCTGAATTTATTTTTTCAGAAGTTTCTTTGTAAAAACTCAGAGGGGCGTGGTCTGTTATTTCACCCACATGAGTTTTTATCAGGATGTTTCCATCTTTGGAGATTTCCATTTTTTCAACATCTCCGGTGTATTTCATTTTTATTTTGCTGACATCTGCTCTAGGATGAATGATTAATGAATATTTTATTCCACCTTTTTCAGATACAATATATTCCGCATCTATTCCGTTATAAAGTTCTTTGTATACTAATTTTCTATATCCTTTTGCTTTTATGTTTTCAAATCCTTTTTCTCCAAATGTGTAATATCCTTCTGTTTCTTCACTTACTTCTAAAACAGGATTTTCATTGCATCCTTCCCATTGCATATTTACATAATAAGCATCAGCTGCTTCCTTATCTTTTTTCCTTTCCATTTCTTCAAGTTCTTGTTCTTCTCCGCTGATTATTTCTGTCTTTACTAATTTAAAAGTCAATCCTTGCTGTGTAAAGAAAATCTTATCGCTATTATTTACAGCATACTTTACAGGAGCAGGTGTTTTAACCCAGCTATCAAACTGTCCCTTATTTTCGACAAATACCTTTTGCTCAAAAGGATTTTGCTGCCATTTGATTTGCGAAAAAGAAATGTTCGGGAAAAAGCAATCAGCAATAACAAAAAGAATTACTGAAAGGAGAATTATTTTTGTTTTCATTTTATTTTTGAATAATTAGTTTTCGAGTGATGGGCATGTCGCCAGCTTTTATATTCAGAAAATAAATTTCGCTATTCGCTCCGCTCATATTAATTGTTAATCGTTCATTATTCATCGCTGAGGAATGTATTTTCTCTCCAAAAACATTATAGATTTCTATTTTGTATTCATTGCTGCTGCCTCCTGCCACTTGTATTTGAAATGTTCCGTTGGAAGGATTTGGGTAAATGTTCACCGAATGAGCATTTTCATTTTCTAGTTGGTTTACTCCTGTTACTGCCTGATAAGCAACCAGACTTATTCCTTTCACTCCAACAGTAGAGATATTCATTCCCGGAAGTTCCCAACCCATATTCATTCCGCCTATTTTGTAATCTGCAAGATCGGTGGACTCGTTTAAAAACCCATTTGCCCAAGCGGTATCAAGAGCGGCAATCACGTAAGGAATTAAATTGACTTGAGCATGCACCCAAGTTCCGTTGTGAGTGGTTTCACTTGAATAATCATAATAGGGTATTTGGTTTATTAAAGTAGCGGTGGCGGTATCATAAGAAACACCAGCGTAGGGAATTGCAAATCTATCGTCATACAATTGCATTCCTAACCATACATACTTACCGTAACCAGACGAAGACACGTTTAAGTTTTGCACAGTAAAATACACCAAAAATTCTGCTGCATGCAAACTAGGATCGTATCCGGTAGTCATGATGGTCTGGTTGTATAAAAGTTTCGAGTCAATCTGAAAGATTAAAGAATCAAGAGTTGAAATAGACGGGCAGCCCGGACCCTGACCCGGAAAATCATAGGGAGGGCTGAATCGCTGCTCAATCAAAAGATGTGGCCATGGCTCTCCGTTTGCGCGGTAAATGTTGTTGAATTCACTTTGAGAGTTTACGCCAAAGTACAACTCATATTCTTCTGCGCCCAATGTACCGAAACGAAAATCTTTGTTGTTATCTGCCCACTGGCACATGCTATCAGGCAAAGTGGAAGGTGTCATAGCAAGAAAAGTGGTTTGGCTTCCCCATTCAGCAGTATTCCACACAGGAGAGGCAAGTGTGCTGTCGCAAGTTATTGGTCCTGCAAATAATCCGGAGAACCTGTCTCTCACATAAAATCCCTGCTGAAAATCCCGGTCCTGAACAAGTTCCTGGGCAAAACAATTTACAGTCTCTAGTTTACAGTTTACAGTTAATACAAATAACAACACAACAAGTTTATAGTTTAAAAAACCGTAAACAGTAGACAGTAAACCGTAAGCTTCTTTTTTGGATTTCATCTGCTTACTTCTTTGCTTCTTCTTTTGATGTTTGAATTAGTGTCTGGACATCCGTTTCCAACTTCGAAATTCTTGCCACTGAGGATGCTTTATCCAGTTTTAAACTTTCAATCATTGCTTGCTGCTCTTTGATTGCGTTAATCAGCAGAGGAGTTAGCTTTGAATAATCAACCGAAATAAATCCATCTGAATCAGTAGAAGTAATTTCAGGAAGAACATCTTGAACTTCATGAGATACAACTCCAAACTGTTTGCGTTCGTCAGGATAAGTGCCGTGGAGAAAGAGAAAAAAAATCATTTGAAAGATAGTTGTATGATTAATAAACTTCACTGGTTTTTTCTCATTTGATTTATGAAGTAAATTTAACTCTTCAATCTGTATTTTTCAAATACTATTCGTAGTGTTTTTATTATGTCTGAAATATAAATTTCATTATATCTATATATCTATATTTATATACTTTTGCTTAGTATTTTATTAGGTCTAAAATAATGCTTTCAGATATCTATCATCTTGTTCACTCTCTGACAAAGGCTGAAAAACGTTATTTCCGCGGCTTTGCATCTTTACATACGATAGGTGAAAAAAATTCTTACTTGAAACTTTTTGAAACCCTCAATCGTCAAAAAAAATTTAATGAACCTGCTATCCGAAATTTGTTTCGGACTCAGCACCTGTTTCTGCTTAAACGACATCTGCAGAAGTCTGTCATGAAATCGCTGCGGACATTTCATACGGCTTCATCGGTTACCATTCAATTGCATACCCTCATTACAGAAGTGGAAGTTCTTTACAAAAAAGGGTTGCTTAAAGCAGCGCTGAAACTATTGCATCATGCAAAAAAACTTGCCCTGCATCACGAACAACATCTTGCAACGATGCAACTGCTGGAATGGGAGGTCAAGCTTTTATCCGCTTCTCATCAATTGGTGCGCGGGCAAAAAAAAATAACAAACGCTTTTGAAGAATCTGCTCAGCAACGGGAACTTTACAGGAATTTTCAGGATTGTTTACGATTCCGTCTGGATGTGAGCGCTTTGCACAACAAGGAAATCATCATTCGCAAATCAAAAGAGGCTGAAGAACAAAAAAGATTTCCGGAAGAAATAAAAAAACTATCTAAAAAAAATCTTTCCGGCAAGGCGCAATGGGAATTATATAATGGAGCCGGAACCTATTTCTCCACTATCGGAAATAATATTCAAAGCAATGTTTATCACAAAAAAGCTGCGCTTATTTCTAAGAAAAAAAATTTCCTGCTCAGCGATGAATTGCGCCAGTACCTGCTCTCACTTTACACGCAAGGAATCAGTTATTATTACCTGAAAAAGTATCATGAAGCGCTTGGCAACCTGAAAATTATCCGCGATGTTTTTGCATCGCTTTCCGATACTAAAAACAAAAAAAATATTCAGGAACTTTATTTTAACGTTTTGCTGCTGGAAGGATTTATTTTAATGGACACAGGCAAATCCAACAATGCCCTGCCCCTCATCAACGAATTAAAAAAACAAGTGGAGTTACATGTTTCTTCTATAAACACTTCTCTGAGAACGGATATTTATTATCAACAAACTGTATTTTGGTTTTGGCGTGGAGATTTTAAACAAGCTCTTTTATGGCTGAACAAACTTTTGCAGGACGAAGACGCCCCCAAAGAAAACCCTGCCCGCTTCCGTTTTGCACGACTCATGCAGTTGCTTGTTCTTCTGGAGCTAAAGGAATTTGAGCAGATAGAAAATTTAATTCCTGCCACAAGAAAATTTTTGAGAAAGAAAAACCAGAAATACAAAATTGAAGAAGCTATTCTTAGTTTCATTTCAGCGTATATCCGTAAGGAGGAATTCCACAGCGATAAGTACGGAAAAGAAAAATTTTCTGAGTTGAAAAAGAAAATGCTTCGGCTTGTGAAAGATAAAAACGAAGCAACTGCTATCCGCATTTTTGATTATGTGCGATGGTGCAACGCAAAAATTGAAAACAAGACAATGGCTGAAATGAACTGAAAATTAAAGAAGGACTGTGCGGCAAGATTCAAACATGAAGTATTTTCAGGATTATATTAGAAAAAAGTATCTTTGTCATCTTTTTCAGTATTCATCAATTAATTTAATTAAAAAAATTATGAGAAAATTTTTACTCCCATTTACACTGATTGTCTTTTTTACTGCAACAATTTTTACTGTTTCAGCGCAATCCAGAAAACGCAATGCAACTAGTTTTCCGTCAACATCTGCTATAATAAATGCCGGGCAAGCAACTAATCAAAACGCGAAGCGTGCCGGCAACCCAAACACAAATGTTCTTTCAGGCATCCTCAAAGAAGGATTTGAAAATATAACTTTCCCTCCTGTAGGATGGCAAAGCATGAGTGTGCAGGGTCCTTTGGTATGGGCACGATCTACTGTTCAGAAAAAAAGCGGAGTTGCCAGCGCGTATATGCAATGGGAAGGTTTGACAGGCGAAGACTGGCTTATCATGCCAAAATTTTCAGTGGTGGCAACTGACTCTCTAATTTTCTGGCTGGCTGTTGAATACGTAAACTTTCCTCCTGATTCATTATTAATCCGGATTTCTACAACTGATTCCGCTCTTACAAGTTTCAATAACAACATTCTTAAATTGTATGAAGGTGTCGGGGGCGGTTATCCAACTACCACAAATACTTTTGAGCGCCATGCAGTGTCTTTATCTGCTTTTGCAGGACAACAAGTTTATGTTTCCTTTTACAACATTAACACAAACGGTGACGGAATTTATATTGATGGCATTGCACTTGGAACTCCTTTTACAAACGATGTTTCCTCTCAGTCTATTGATATGGCATTAAATATTGGTCAGTCGCTTCAAAATCCAAAAGCAACTGTAACTAATACCGGGTTGAATACACAAACATTTAATGTAACCATGGATATCAACGGAGGATATTCGTCTACCATGCCTGTTACTGCACTTGCACAAAATGCTGTTCAGCAAATTACTTTTGCGAACTGGACTCCTCCAACTACCGGCACTTTTACGGTCACAGTTTATACGCAGCTTGCCGGAGATGCATTTACAGCGAATGATACTATCATGACAACCGTTAATGTTTTTCCTGAGTTCACCAATTACGGATGGAGCAGCAAACCCCCGATGCCCGCTCCTGCTTTTGGAATGGCAAGCGCTTTTTCTCATGAAGGATTATATCCTGCCGATACAAGCTTCGTTTATGAGATTGGAGGTTTTGATGCATCATTTGCGATGAGTACGGCACACAATGAATATTCTACCGGCAGTAATTCATGGGGACCTCTTTCTTCCCTTCCCGTAGCACGATCACAGTTTTCTGCTCAGTCAGTCAATGGAAAAATATATGTGATGGGCGGTTATTTAACGGGTTTTACTCCAACCAATGATAATGATATTTATACGATAGCTACCGACACATGGACCAACGGTGCTAATATGCAACCGCCCGTTGGCGATTATGCCTGCGGAGTTTATAAAGATTCTCTTATCTATTACATTGGCGGATACGATGGCGCTGCAGATGTGAACACGGTAAAAATTTATAATACCTACACGAACTTATGGAGCCTGGGCACACCCATCATAGGCACTGCTACATCAGGTTTGCGGGGTGGTATTTCAGGAAACAAAATTGTGGTGGTAGGCGGTTACAGCCAAACTTTAGGAACTCAGCAAAACCAGGCAGCATTAGGAATAATAAATCCTGCCAACCCCACAACTATTACATGGACTGCTCTCCCGGATTATCCCGGAGGAACGGTTGGGCGTCTTGCAGGTGGATCGGTTTATAAAGATGCTCAATCACTTATTATTTTTACAGGAGGAGATCCAACAGGTGCCGGAACTTCGGTATTGAACGAAACATGGGGCTATGATGTAACTGCAGGAACCTGGAAAATTGGTCCTCAAAAAATTACAGGCGTCAGCAACCTATGCAATCTCTTGGGAGGTGTGGCTAACGACAGCATATATATGATGTCGGTTGGAGGATACAACGGCACGGTAGTATCTGACCAGCACGAATGGCTGAACCTGGGTCCTGCTCCAAACGAAACCGGCATCAATCAGGTGAATGGTCTTTCCTATAATGTGAATGTTTTCCCTAATCCTTTTTCAGATAAAACATCTATCGGTCTGAACCTTGTACAAGGTTCACAGGTGCTTATCACTATCATGGATGTGCAGGGAAAAATCATAACTGAACTCAGCAATAAAAAATTAAGCGCTGGCGACCATCGTTTCACCTGGAATGCAGAAAATGCTCCAAAGGGAATTTACATTGCCCGCATACTGATTGATGCTACTGTGATAAACAAAAAATTAGTGAAAAATTAATTTGCTTCTTTTTCTGTAAAAAGAAAAGTCCTTCGGCAAATCGGAGGACTTTTTTTTTCACTTCTTTGTGCGGGTTGTGGTTTCTCATCGTGCGATTGCTTCGCTTCACTCGTAATGACGTACTTTTTTAACTTTGCTTTCTGTTATGACACAAGAAGAACTTTTCAAGAACATTATTTCGCATTGCAAGGAATACGGATTTGTTTTTCCTTCCTCAGAAATTTATGACGGGCTGGGTGCCGTGTATGATTACGGTCCCTATGGAGTGGAGCTGAAAAACAACATCCGCGAATACTGGTGGAAGGCGATGGTGCAGATGAACGATAACATTGTGGGGCTTGACGCTTCTATTTTCATGCACCCTTCGGTATGGAAAGCCAGCGGGCATGTGGATGCTTTCAGCGACCCGCTCATTGACAACAAAGATTCCAAGAAGCGTTACCGCGCGGACGTTTTGATTGAAGAGCACGTTGCAAAAATTGAAACGAAGATTGACAAGGAAGTGGAGAAAGCGAAAAAGCGTTTCGAGAATTTTGATGAAGCGATGTATCGTTCCACCAATCCGCGGGTTGTTGAGTATCAGAAAAAGATTGATGAGATAAATGCGCGCTTCAAATCAGCACTGGAGAAAAATGATTTGGCGGAAGTGAAACAGATAATCATTGACTGCGAAATTGTCTGCCCGGTTTCCGGCTCGCGCAACTGGACGGATGTGCGCCAGTTCAATCTGATGTTCTCCACGCAGATGGGTTCGGTGGCGGATGATTCGGATAAAATTTATCTGCGACCTGAAACCGCACAGGGAATTTTTGTAAACTTTTTAAATGTGCAGCGCTCGGCACGGATGAAAATTCCTTTCGGCATTGCACAAACCGGAAAAGCGTTCCGCAATGAAATTGTAGCACGCCAGTTTCTTTTTAGGATGAGAGAGTTTGAGCAAATGGAAATGCAATTCTTCGTCCGCCCGGGAGAAGAAATGCAGTGGTACAATGCCTGGAAAGAAAAAAGAATCAAGTGGCATTACGCTATGGGGTTTGGAGAAAATAAATACCGCTTCCACGACCATATAAAACTGGCTCACTATGCAAATGCCGCGTGTGATATAGAATTTGCGTTTCCGTTCGGCTTCAAAGAGATTGAAGGCATTCACTCCCGCACCGATTTTGATCTTAGCGCGCATGAAAAACTTTCAGGAAAGAAACTCCAGTACTTTGATGCCGAGCAGAACAAAAGTTATGTGCCGTATGTTATTGAAACGAGTATCGGGCTGGACAGAATGTTTCTTGCCGTACTGGCTTCAGCATTTGAAGTGGAGAAAATAGCCCCCTCTAACTCCCCCGAAGGGGGAGAACAGGGACATGCAGCCCTCCACCCTTCGGGGGGAGATGGAGGGGGGCTTGAAACTGAGCGCATTGTTCTGCACATCCCTCCCGCCCTTGCTCCGGTTAAAGTAGCTGTGTTTCCCTTAATTAAAAAAGATGGTCTTCCTGAAAAAGCAATGGAGATTTTTAATAATCTGAAAAACATCTGCCGTTGCTATTACGAAGAGAAAGATACCATCGGAAAAAGATACAGAAGACAAGATGCCATTGGCACTCCGTTCTGCATTACAGTTGATCACGATTCTCTGAAAGACAACTGCGTAACTCTCCGCCACCGCGATTCAATGAAACAGGAAAGAATTCCGATTGATAAAGTCGCGCAGATTGTGGAGGAGAAAGTGAGTTTGAGGAAGTTGCTTTCTGCCCTCTAAACTTCTCTTCACATTTTTTAACAACCTCCTAAAATCATTTCACTATTTATTCGTTATTATTGCATTTAGTAATCGCTATGTCAGATTCGCTCGTCATAATTCCTACCTACAACGAAAAAGAAAACATCGAGAAGATGATTCGGAAGGTATTTTCTCTTTCCGTTCCTTTTCATGTGCTGATTGTGGATGACGGCTCTCCTGACGGAACTGCGGATATTGTAAAAAATCTTCAGAAAGAATTTTCAGATACTCTTTTCATCGAAGAAAGAAAAGGCAAGCAAGGGCTTGGAACTGCTTACATTCACGGATTCAACTGGGCGCTGAAAAGAAAATATGAATACATTTTTGAAATGGATGCTGACTTCTCCCACAAACCGGAAGATTTAATCCGCCTTCGCGAAGCATGTGTTAAAGGAGCGGATGTAGCAGTCGGTTCTCGCTATGTGAACGGTGGAAAAGTGGAGAACTGGCCTATGAACAGAATCATGATGTCATACTTCGCTTCAGTGTATGTGCGCTGGATTCTGTGGATAAATATTAAGGATACCACCGCAGGTTTCAAATGCTACAGAAGAAAAGTTTTGGAAACAATCGACTTTGATAAAATAAAATTCATGGGCTATGCTTTCCAGATAGAAATGAAATACACCGCTTCTCAGCTCGGTTTTAAAGTGGTGGAAGTTCCCATCACCTTCCGCGACAGAGTGGAAGGCGTTTCAAAAATGAGTATGGGAATTTTCAAAGAAGCTTTCTGGGGAGTCCTGCAGATGAAATTCAAAAAAATCGAAAAAAAGAAAATAACATGAAAAAAATTCTACTCGCTGCTTACTGTATACTGTTTGCTTCTTTTCTTTTCTCCCAGCAGATAAATGTTTCCAATCTTCAAAAACATATTAAATATCTTGCAAGCGATAAATTGAAAGGAAGAGCCACCGGTTCGAAGGAAGAACTAACAGCAGCAAATTATATTGCAAACAATTTTCAAAAATTTAAACTCACTCAAAAAGGAAACAATAATAGTTATCTTTATTCTTATAGTTTTAAACGGCCGAAAACCCCACACGATACAGTGGGCGGTGAAGTTGTTCAGGCAGTTGATGTGGCAGGGTATCTCGATAACGGAGCGGAATACACAGTTATTATTGGCGGACACTTTGATCACTTGGGAATGGGAAAGGACCACAACTCGCTGGATGCAAATCCTGAAGGAAAAATTCACAACGGTGCAGATGACAACGCATCCGGCACTGCCGGTGTGATTGAATTGGCAAGATATTTTTCACAGAACGAACGAAAGGAAAAATTCAATTTCCTGTTTATTTGTTTTTCCGGAGAAGAATTAGGGTTGTACGGTTCAAAAAAATTCTGTGATAATCCGACCATTGATTTTTCAAAGGTGAATTACATGATTAACATGGACATGATCGGTCGTCTGGCTGATTCGACAAAAAAATTAATTATTTACGGAGTGGGAACAGCACCCGACTGGGTTCCGATGATTACTAAAATTCCCTCTGAATTTTCCATCAAAAAAGATAGTGCCGGAATCGGTCCGAGTGACCAGACATCGTTTTATCTGAAAGACATTCCGGTTCTTCATTTTTTTACTGGTCAGCATCCTGATTACCATAAACCGAGTGATGACTGGCAGAAAATAAATTTCGATGGAGAAAAAATGGTGCTTGATTACATCATAAAAGTGGAAGAAGAAACAGAAAAACTTCCGAGACTTATATTTCAGAAAACAAAAAATCCTGAAGAGGGAAAATCTTCTTTTAAGGTGACGATGGGTGTGATGCCTGATTACACATTCGAGGGAAAAGGAATGCGGATTGACGGAGTGACGGATGAAAAACCCGCTGCAAAAGCAGGACTGAAAAAGGGAGATGTAGTGGTGCAAATGGGAGAAATAAAAGTGGGAAACATGATGGATTACATGAAAGCTCTTTCAGCAAATAAAAAAGGCGACACAGTTCCTGTGACAGTAATCCGTGATGGAAAAGAAGTAAAAGTGAACGTTACATTCTGATGGGAAAAATTCTCATAACCAATGCAAACATAGTTAACGAAGGAAAAATTTTCCAGGGAAGCATTCTAATTGAAGATGAAATCATTAAGAAAATTTCTAAAAGTGAAATTAAATCTTCCGCAGATAAAATTATTGATGCCAAAGGTAAATTTCTTCTCCCGGGCATCATTGACGACCAGGTTCATTTTCGCGAACCGGGATTAACTCACAAAGGAGAAATTTATACAGAAGCAAAAGCAGGAATTGCTGGCGGTGTTACTTCCTACATGGAAATGCCCAACACGGTTCCGAATGCGCTCACGCAAAATTTACTCGAAGAAAAATATAAGCGCGCTTCAGAAGTTTCGCTGGCGAATTATTCTTTCTTCATGGGTGCTTCGAATGATAATATTGACGAAGTTCTGAAAACAAATCCAAGAAATGTGTGTGGTGTAAAAGTTTTTATGGGTTCTTCTACTGGAAATATGTTGGTAGATAATAAAACAACACTTGAAAATATTTTCTCCAAATGCAAAATGCTGATTGCCACGCACTGCGAAGATGAAGCAACCATCCGTGCGAACATGGAAAAATTTAAAGCGAAGTATGGAGAAAATATTCCGGTTGCATATCATCCGGAGATACGAAGTGAAGAAGCGTGTTACAAATCTTCATCGCTTGCGGTCGAACTGGCAAAAAAATATAATACACGTTTGCACATACTTCATATTTCTACAGCAAAAGAATTAGAATTGTTTGACAGCAAAACTCCTTTGAAAGAAAAAAGAATTACAGCCGAAGCATGTATACATCATCTTTGTTTTTCGGATGGTGATTACGCAACGAAAGGGAATTTTATCAAGTGGAATCCTGCCGTGAAAACAAAAAATGACCGCGATGCAATTCTGCGGGGAGTGCTGGAAAATAAAATTGATGTCATCTGTACCGATCATGCTCCCCATACACTGGAAGAAAAAAAACAATCCTACTTCAAAGCCCCTTCAGGCGGACCACTGATTCAGCATTCCCTTGGCGCTATGCTGGAATTTGTTTATCAGAAAAAAATAACGATAGAAAAAGTAGTTGAGAAAATGTCTCATGCGCTTGCAGATTGTTTTCAAATTGAAAAACGCGGATACATACGCGAGGGATATTTTGCGGATTTGGTAGTTGTAGATTTAAATTCTCCCTGGAAAGTTGAAAAGTCAAATATTCTGGCGAAATGCGGATGGTCTCCTTTCGAAGGACAAACTTTTAATTCCAAAGTCACTCATACTTTTGTGAACGGACATCTTTTATATGATGAAGGAAAATTTAACGAATCAAAAAAGGGACAACGGCTTCTTTTCAACAGGAATTGATTTGCTTCTATCTTTGCCATTATGCAGGCAATCGGATTTTATCTCGCACTTCCATTTCTTTATTTAATTTCTATCCTTCCTTTTCCTCTTCTCTACTTATTTTCTGATTTTGTTTTCGTTCCGATGTATTATATAATCGGATATCGAAAAAAAGTTGTAACGGAAAACCTACGCAACTCCTTCCCCGAAAAATCAGAAAAAGAAATTTTTGCACTAAGAAGAAAATTCTTCCGGTATCTCTGCGACTTGTTTCTTGAAACTTTCAAAACTCTTTCCATAAGCCATGCCTCCATGCTGAAGCGTTGTCGGTTTGATGAACACTCGCTTGCGTTGATAAAAAAATTATACGAAGAGAAAAAAAACATCATCCTCGTGCTCGGTCATCTGGGAAACTGGGAATGGGGAGGAAACGCCTTCAGCATGCAATGCAAACAACAACTCTATGTAATTTATCACCCGCTGGAAAATAAATACTTCAATAAATTAATTATCGGAATGCGAACCCGTTTTGGTACAAAACTGATTAAAATGAAAGATACATTCCGTGACATGCTGAAAATGAAAAATGAAATTAATGCTACTGCTTTCATTGCAGATCAGACTCCTTCTCCAGAAAATGCACATTGGACAAAATTCCTGAATCAGGATACGCCCGTTTTCAAAGGAACAGAAGTCATCGCGAAAAAATTAAATTACCCGATTGTGTTTATCAATGTAAAAAAAATAAAACGCGGATATTATACTATGTCAGCAGAAATGCTTTGCGGAAATCCTTCCTCCACTTCAAATGGGGAAATTTCGGAACTGCATACCAAAAAACTAGAAGAGGAGATCCAAAAAAATCCTGAAACATGGCTTTGGTCTCATAGGAGATGGAAGCATAAACGAGTTCACTAAAAATTTTGTTTTTCGGAAGAATGATTATATTTGTACTCAAAAATTTGTGAGAACAGGGAAAGACCTCATACTTGCTACGCGCCCTTTCGCGCAGGAAATCAGGTGGAAGAGTTGGTACTGCACTCTTTCCACTTTGCTTCTTCTTATTTTATTTAATGCGGGGACATTCCAGAATCTTCCTTTAGCTATGAAGATTGTTTGCAGTATTATGACAGGGCTTTTGCTGTCGAGAATGTTTGTGATTTATCACGACTACGCGCATCATTCTATTCTGTATAAATCCATCCCTGCAAAAATAATTTTTTCTGTTTTCGGATTGTATATACTTGCGCCCAGAAGCATCTGGAAACGTTCGCACGATTATCATCACAACAACAATTCAAAACTTTTCAGCGCGAGCATCGGCTCCTATCCTATTTTCTCAAAACAAAAATATCTTACTGCCTCTAAAAGCGAGCGCAGAGAATATCTTGCGGTGAGACATCCACTAAATATGATTTTTGGATATTTTACCCTTTTTAGTTTTGGAATGTGTATTCTTTCGTTTCTCGCCAGCCCGCGCAGGCATTATGATTCGCTCATCGCTCTTATTCTTCATATAATTTTTATTGTCTGTGTAGTTTATTTTTTCGGTTGGATAACATGGGTGCTTGCCATCCTGATGCCTTTTTCAATTGCTTGCGGATTTGGCGCGTATCTTTTTTATGCACAGCATAATTTTCCGGGCGTTACTTTCAAAAATAATATTGAATGGAGTTACGAGCATGCCGCTTTGGAATCTTCCAGCTATATGAAAATGAATTTTTTCTGGCAATGGGTTACCGCCAATATCGGCTTCCATCACATTCATCACATGAATTCTAAAATTCCGTTTTACCGCTTGCCGGAAGTAATGAAGGCGATTCCCGAATTACAGCAGGCAAAAATCACTACGCTCTGGCCTTCTGATATTATTAAATGTCTTCGCCTGAAAATCTGGGACCCCGACAAACAACAAATGGTTCCGCTTAGCGCGATTAGTTAGTTTCATTCCTGAAATTTATTTTAGATTTGAAGCAGCAAAAACATTTGCCATGAACCGCATTACCTCTTTCGAGCAATATCTTTCCGAATACAAAAAAAGTGTAGAAAATCCCGAACAGTTCTGGGCGGAAAAAGCAGAAAGTTTTTTGTGGAAGAAAAAATGGGATAAAGTTCTCGAATGGAATTTCTCCGAACCAAATGTGAAATGGTTCATTGGTGGAAAATTAAACATCACAGAAAATTGTTTAGACCGCCACCTAAAAGAAAAAGGAACTCAAACCGCTATCATCTGGGAACCGAACAACCCGAATGAAGCAGTCAGAAAAATTTCTTACAAAGAATTGCACGAAGAGGTTTGTCGTTTTGCAAACGTGCTGAAAAATAACGGAGCAAAAAAAGGTGACCGCATTTGCATTTACATGCCGATGGTTCCCGAACTCGCGATTGCAGTTCTGGCTTGCGCGAGGATTGGCGCCATTCATTCCGTTGTCTTCGGAGGATTTTCTTTTCAGTCGCTTGCTGACAGAATTCACGATGCAGATTGCAATATTGTCATCACTGCCGATGGCGCTTTTCGCGGAGCAAAAGATATTCCGCTGAAAACTGTAATTGATGAAGCATTACAAACCTGTCCGGCAGTAAAAAAAATAATTGTTCTCAAGCGCACGAACACAGAAATAAAAATGTTAAGCGGAAGAGATGTGTGGTGGAACGATGAATTGAAAAAAGTTTCGGCTGATTGTCCTGCCGAAGAAATGGATGCTGAGGATATGCTTTTCATTCTCTACACTTCAGGCTCCACCGGAAAACCAAAAGGAGTGGTGCATACAACAGCGGGCTACATGGTTTATGTGGATTATACTTTCAGAAATGTTTTTCAATACAACGATGGAGAAGTTTACTGGTGCACAGCTGATGTGGGATGGATTACCGGGCATTCTTATTTAGTTTACGGTCCTCTTCTCGCTGGCGCAACCACGTTGATGTTCGAAGGAATTCCAACTTTTCCGGATGCGGGCAGATTCTGGAATGTGATAGACAAGCATAAAGTGAATATTTTTTACACCGCGCCCACTGCGATTCGCTCACTTCAGGCAATGGGGGAAGATTTTGTGAAGCCGTATAAATTAAGTTCGCTTCGTGTACTCGGAACAGTTGGCGAACCCATCAACGAAGAAGCATGGAACTGGTACAACTCAACTATCGGGAAGAAAAAATGTCCTATTGTTGACACCTGGTGGCAAACTGAAACAGGAGGAATTATGATTTCTCCTCTGGCTGGAATCACAAATACAAAACCAGGTTATGCCACACTTCCGCTTCCCGGAATTCAGCCCTCGATTGTGGATGAAAAAGGGAAAGAACTTTCAGGAAATAATGTCGAAGGAAGATTATGCATGAAATTTCCATGGCCCGCAATGATTCGTACCACTTACAAAAACCATCAACGCTGTTTCGATACTTACTTTTCTCATTACAAAGGTTATTATTTTACAGGCGATGGATGCAGAAGAGATGAAAACGGATATTACCGAATTACAGGACGAGTGGATGATGTGATAAAAGTTTCAGGGCATTTGCTTGGTACTGCCGAAATTGAAAACGCCATCAACCAGCATCCTGATATTGTTGAATCGGCAGTGGTAGGATTTCCGCACGAGATAAAAGGATGGGCGATTTATGCATATGTTATTCCCGAACATGAAAGAACAGACACAGACAAGCTTAAAAAAGAAATTGCGGAAACAGTAAATAATCTTATTGGACATATCGCCAGACCTGACAAAATTCAAATTGTGAAAGGATTACCGAAAACCCGCAGCGGAAAAATCATGCGAAGAATTTTGCGTAAGATTGCTGAAAATGATTTAGAACATATCGGGGACACGTCTACTCTTCTTGACCCGACTGTAGTTGAAGAAATAAAACAAAACGCCATAAAATGACATCACAACTTTTACTTTCTCATTTCGAAAAAGATATTAAGAAACTCATAGAGGAAATATCTCTCTACAAAAATGGAAATGATTTGTGGCTGCTGAAAGGCGATGTAAAAAATTCTTCCGGCACGTTGGCGCTTCACATTGCAGGAAATCTGAAACACTTCATCGGAGCACAGCTGGGCAAAACAAATTACGTTCGCGAGCGTGATAAAGAATTTTCTGAAAGAAATGTTTCTAAAGAAAATCTAATTAAAGGATTGAACGAAGCGCTTGAAATAGTAAAAATTACTCTTCCAAAATTATCAGAGGAAGATTTGAAAAAAGATTTTCCGATTCCATTTCTGGAAAAAATTCGCCCTACAATTGAAATACTTTTTATTCTTTACGGGCATTTGAATTATCACCTCGGGCAGATAAATTATTTCCGCAGGATGCTATCATAAAAAATTCTCCTCTAATCTATTGAATGAAAAGAAATACACTAAACCCGTTAGTGCATTTTAAATAAATCAAATGCTTTTTTTTCTAACTCTTCCCTGTGAGAAGGGTGAGCAATATTGATTAATGCTCTTGCTCTTTTTTTCAAATCCTGTCCGTATAAATTAGCAACGCCATATTCAGTAACAATATAATGCACATGCGATCTCGTTGTAACAACACCAGCACCTTGTTTTAAAAAAGGAACTATTTTAGAATGCCCGTTACTTGTTTGTGAAGGAAGTGCAATAACTGGTTTGCCTCCATCCGACAAGGATGCTCCTCTCATAAAATCCATTTGCCCGCCCACTCCTGAATACAAACTGCTTCCGATGGAATCGGCACACACTTGCCCGGTAAGGTCAATTTCGAGGGCGCTGTTGATAGCAACCACTTTGGGATTTTTCCGGATGATATGCGTATCGTTCACAAAAGCGCTGTCCATCATAACCACCAGAGGATTATCATCCACAAAATCATAAAGTTTCCGGCTTCCCATCACCAGCGAAGAAACTATTTCACCGGTAAAATGTTTTTTGAATTTCCCTGTTATCACCCCTTTTTCAACCAACGGGATCACTCCATCAGAAAACATTTCAGTATGTATTCCCAAATCCATGTGGGTATTCAAACTCGCCAGCACCGCGTTGGGAATAGCTCCAATACCCATCTGCAACGTAGACCTGTCTTCAATCAGTTCTGCAACGTTACGTCCTATTGCTATTTCTTCAGGAGTTAAAATATGTACCGGTGTTTCCGGAATCGGCTCGTCAAATTCCACCACATGATCTATTCTGCTGATATGAATCAATCCGTCTCCATGCGTTCGGGGCATAAATTTATTAACCTGGGCGATCACAGTTATCGCTGCTTCCACAGCAGCTAATGAAGCATCAACAGAAACACCAAGGGAACAATAGCCATGTCTGTCGGGAGGAGAAACGGTAACAAGAGCAATGTCTATCGGGATAATTTTTTTTCTGAATAAAATGGGTATTTCGCTGAGAAAAACCGGAATAAAATTTCCACGGCCTTCCTGCACGGCTTCTCTCACATTAGGTCCGATGAATAATGCATTTACAATAAAATTTTTCTCGTACTCCTTTTTCGCATAATCCGCTTTCCCTTCGGTGTGAAGATGAAACAGATGTACATTTTTTAATTCACCGGCTCTTCTAATTAATGCCCTGATGAGTTCCTGTGGCGCACCGGCAACGCTATGGATAAATACGTTGTGTTTTGATTTCACCGCTTGCACCGCTTCGTCTGATGATTGTTTCATAGTAATTTTCCTTGCAATATTAATTTCAAGCTTTGGAGAAGAAATTCATTAAATAAAAATTATACAGAGCAAATGTATAAAAGTATAAGATGGTTGCTTTATCCTATTGCAATAAAGGAACTGATGTATATCATAGACGCAATATGCACTACAAGACATCTTCGTTTTTTTTACATTTGTTTTCATTTATACTCAAATCTATGTTAGGAAATTTCAAACAGCATCTCCAGAAAGAATTAAAGTCCATCGAAGAAAACGGACTTTTCAAACGTGAGCGCGTCATCACAACCAAGCAAGGCGCTGTGGTGAAGGTGAACGGCAAAGAAGTAATTATTTTTTGTGCGAATAATTATCTTGGTCTTTCCTCTCATCCGAAAGTGGTGACGTCAGCAAAAAAAACGCTGGATGAACACGGATACGGAATGAGTTCCGTGCGTTTCATATGCGGCACGCAGGACATTCACAAAACGCTGGAAGAAAAAATCTCCAAGTTTGTTGGGCAGGAAGACACCATTTTATATGCCGCCTGTTTTGATGCGAACGGTGGCGTGTTTGAATGTTTGCTGGGAGAAGAAGATGCCATTATTTCTGATGAACTGAATCATGCTTCGATTATAGACGGAGTGCGTTTGTGCAAAGCGCAGCGTTACCGCTATAAGAATTCTGACATGAATGATTTAGAAGAGCAATTGAAGCAGGCACAGAAGCAACGGTTTCGTTTGATTGTTACCGATGGAGTTTTCTCGATGGATGGGTTTGTAGCACCTCTTGATAAAATCTGTGACCTCGCGGAAAAATATAATGCAATGGTGATGGTAGATGAAAGTCATGCCAGTGGTTTCATCGGCAAAACAGGAAGAGGAACCATTGAACTGAAAAATGTAATGCACCGCGTGGATATTGTAACAGGAACTTTAGGAAAAGCATTGGGCGGTGCGATGGGTGGATTCACAAGCAGCAAAAAAGAAATTATTGATATGCTACGGCAGCGTTCGCGTCCGTATTTATTTTCTAACTCGCTTGCTCCAAGTATTGTGGGTGCCTCCATTGCCGTACTTGACATGCTGAACGAAACCACAGCCCTACGCGATAAACTTGAATGGAATGTTAACTATTTCAAAGAAGGAATAAAAAAAATTGGATTAGAAATCAAAGACGGAGATTCCGCTATTGTCCCTGTGATGTTATATGATGCAAAACTTTCTCAAACCTTTGCCGACAAACTTTTGCAGGAAGGAATTTATGTGATTGGATTTTTCTTTCCGGTTGTTCCGAAAGGGCAGGCAAGAATTCGCGTGCAGCTTTCTGCCGCGCATGAAAAAGAGCATTTGGATAAAGCGATTGCGGCTTTTGAAAAGGTGGGGAAGGAGTTGGGGGCGATAAAAAAATAAAAGCCAAGCCCCACCTAAATCCTCCGTCCCCGTTGAAGAGGACTTGCTATCGGGCAATAACAATTTTCTTCGTTACACTTCCTGAATCGGTTTTGAGTTTGAGAAAATACAGTCCTTTTAAAAATCCGGAAACATCCAGCGCTTGTTTTCCGCTTGCGGGAATAGTTGTTTCAAAAAGAGTTTGTCCGATTATATCGCTGAATGAAACTTCTGCCTTGCCGAAATTTATATTACCGAAATCAAGAAATAAATTTCCTGAAACAGGGTTTGGAAAAATTGAAACGGAAGAAAATAAATCGTATTCATTGACGGCAATGGGTGTCAGACTTATAACTTTACAAACAGTGTCGGAACACCCAAATGTGCTGGCGACAAGGCAAACGGTATAAGTTCCTATCGCGGAATAAGTATAAACCGGATTCTGTGCAGTGCTGGTGTTGCCGTCTCCAAAATTCCATACGTAACTGCTTGCTCCGTTCGAAAGATTTGTAAACGTAATGGTATTGCCATTTGCAATATAAGTAAACAACGCCTGCATGGGAGAACCTGATGCCACATAGCTCATATGAAAATTGCAACCGGATGGCTGCTGCACTTCCACCAAAAAAGAGTCTCCTGAATTGGGCACAATAGAAATGCATTGCTGAGTTCCGGTGGGAGGAGGCATGGCATTTCCATTCTGATACCATTGATAGGTATACGATATGTTGGGGTCAATGGGTCCGCAGATGGTGGACTGGCTGCCCGAACAACTTGACAGGGGAATGCTGCCGCATAAAAAATCCCAGTAAGAATATGCCCAGTGTCCGCACTGTGCACAATCAACATTTGTAATTACAGCTGTAACTGTTGTTCCAATATATGGAGTAAGATTTACTCCTACGATTGTCCATGGTTTGTACTGATCTGCTCCCGCCCAACCACAGCCGGTTCCGCTCACAGAATAAAAACCAGGAATGGAGGGACCTCCTGTGTAAGTAAAATTTGCACACTGTGGAACCAGATTACCACTTTGATCATAAAGAGAAAAATTTACAAAGGGCTGGTCGGAAGGAGCATGACCTGCATCTTCTATAACAATTGCATAAGCGTAAAGAAAATTTGTATCAGCAAGGGTAATGGTTAAAGGATAGGTTAGCTGCTCTGCTACACAACCCGCCACGCAGGTTTCGCCTAATTGTATGGAGGCGTTTCCAAAACCCGGGCATACAAAAGGAATAGTAGGATCACCCGCATTCGGGCCGGGTGTGTTTGCATCAAAACCGCTTCCTGTTGTGATGCTGAAATTTGGAGTTGCAGGAAGTGCTGCAGGCGGAGTCCATGTTGGCGGTGCACCGGAGTTTGCATTTCCCACATCTCCAAGCCACGTCCCCCATCCGTTTTCTGCTCCCATATCAGAACAAGCGGCATTGGTAACAGAATTTTTTTTCACCTTAGTCCATTCCACATTTTTTCCTTTTGCAAACAATTCTTTCCGCTGGGCGATGAGTTTGTCAATTACCGGTTGAGGCAAACCGTCATTTTTCATTTTCTCTCTCAGTAATTTCTCATCAAAGCCGTTGGTTTTGTCTTTGGTAACGGAAATATTATTTTGCGCGAATGAAGAGAAAGAAAAGCAAATCGCGAAAAGGAGTAATGAAACTCTCATGGTGATTGTATTAATGAAGTGATTGTATCATTAAGACGAGTTTTTTGCAGAAAGGTTGCTTAGTCCGGTCTTTATTATTCAGCCGGAATCCTGAATTTATCTGCTGATTATAATTTTTTTCGTCACTTCTTCATTTTCAGATAAAATCTTAACAAAATAAATTCCGGAAGGAAAATCAGAAAGGTTCAGGAATTTTATCCCACTTGATTGCGGGATTCTTTTCATCTTTTCTCCAACAGTATTGTACACTTCTACTGCCTCTATTACAGATAATGAATTATGAATTGTGAATATTCCGTTTTCGGAAATTGTCGGGGAAATAATAATGGGTGAAAAATTTTCTATTTCATTAATTCCAACTGTGGTAATTGTTACCGACTGACAGAAAACATCTAAGCAACTGTCGGTATTGGTCACAGTGAGACAAATCGTATATGTGCCTGCTGTCCAGTAAGAGTATGGATTGGGGTTTTGCAAGTTGCTGAAGTTGCCATCTCCAAAATTCCAGAGGTAAGATGTTCCTCCTGCGGAAATGTTGGTGAATGCAACAACATTTCCTGTAAGCGTGGAAGAAAAACCGGCAACGGGAGTGGGATAAACTGTTACAGGAACAACGGTTGTATCTGTATCAGATCCTGTGTTCGCCACAATTAATGTTACAGTATATGGACCCGCTACTAAATAATTATGACAAGGATTTTGTTGAGTAGAACTATTACCATCTCCAAATGTCCAATTCCATGAGTTTATATTTCCATTGTTGCTGATGGATAAATCGGTAAAACAAATTGAATCACCGAGGCAAATGCTGCCAGGAGCAGAAAACTGAGCATAAATATTCGGATACGCAATTATGTTTACATCATCAAAAGCAAGGTTGCCGCTTATTTTCCTGTAAACAAACATTAACCATCCGCTTGCGGCAGGAAGTCCGCATTTGATTGTTGTTCCGGCAATAGGAAGTGAATCTGCATTATAAAATATATTCCATGCTGAGCTATCTGCACTATGATAAATATGCAATTCATTTGTTTTTGCAAAAGGCGCTCCATTTCCTTTACACCAGAATGAAAGTGAATCTGCATTCTGATAGTTGGGAGAAATTATTACTACAGAATCTTGTCCTAATTTATACGAAGGTGCGGTAGCTCCAAAATTTCCTGCACTAACGTAATACGAAGGCGAAGATGTTGAGTGCCATGAAATATACCATCCGGAAGGGGTAGTGGCAGAAGTGCCGGCATAATTATTAAAGCCGGTTCCCACAACAACTAATTGTGAAAATGCTGAAACAGAAATGGCGATGAAGAGGATGAATGTGTAAATTTTTTTCATTGGATTTATTTTGATGAAATTATGAATGATATTTTTCTTTTCAAAGATAATAAAATCTAAAAGGAAAGTTCCTGAAAAAATGCTACTTGCTGTTATATGCATTCATGGTTTTCTCCACACCCATCAGAGCAAAATCTTTTATGGCTTCCACCGCGAGTTCAATTCTTGGTAAAATGATTTTCAGTTCAACATTATTCCATTTTCCTAAAACAAAATTTATCTGTGCTCCTTTGGGATATTCATTCCCTATGCCAAATCGAAGACGGGAATAATTTCCTGAACCTAAAACTTCATTGATACTTTTCAAACCATTATGTCCGCCATCGCTTCCTTTTGGACGCAAACGGAGTTGTCCGAGTGGAAGAGCTACATCATCTGCTATCACGAGAAGATTTGTAAAAGGAATTTTTTCTTTTTGCAGATAATAATTCACCGCTTTTCCGCTCAGGTTCATGAATGTGGTTGGCTTGATGAGAAAAAATATTTTATTCTTTACTTTTCCATCGGCAGTAAAAGCAAGGCGCGATGACTCCAACTTTACTTTGAGTGAATCAGCAAACGCATCAAGTATCTTGAAACCGATGTTGTGGCGGGTATTGCCGTATTCTTCGCCAGGATTTCCTAAACCGACAATCAGAAACTTATTCATCGGGGTAAAAGTAAGGATAAAAAAAATCCCCTCCGGCAAGTCGGAGAGGATTTTATATGTTTTGAGAAAAAATTATTTTTTCTTCTCTGCTTTCTTTTCTTCTTTCACTGGCGCTGCTGTTCCTGCTGCTGGCGTTACTGCTCCACCTGCTGCTGGTGCCGCTGCTCCTGCCGCGGGCGCTCCTGCTACCGCTGCTGCCGCTGCTGCTGCAGGAGTAATTTCTTCCACTACGGCACGGGTTGTTTTCACAGCAACAATAGTCACTACCGGCTCGTGAAGGAATGTAATTCCATCGTACTTAATATCTTTGATTCTGATGTAATCTCCAATCTTTAACGGCTCAACATTTATTTCAATAGTTGCAGGAATTTTTGAGATGAGTCCTTTCACTCGAATTTTTGGAAGCTTCTTCAACATCTGCCCGCCTTCCTTCACACCTGCAGCCGTACCGTTGAACCTGACCGGAATATCCATCACCACTGGTTTATCGAAAAGCACTTCCAGAAAATCTACATGCTGGATTCTGTCTGTTACGGGATGGAACTGAATGTCTTTCAGGATGGCATCCGTTTGTTTTCCTCCAACATCCAGTTTTATAATGTGAACATCGGGAGTATAAACAAGATGCTTGAAATCTTTTTCTATGGCTTCAAAGTGAACAACATCTTTTCCACCATAAAGAATGCAGGGAACTTTTCCTTCTCTGCGAAGAGCATGGGATTCTTTTTTTCCGACTGCAGTTCTTTTAGAACCTGTGAGTGTGAACGTTTTCATTTTCTTTTTGATTACACCGATTTAATATGAGATTACACCGATGATATTATTGTCTATTGTTTATTGATTTTATTTTGCGGAAGCAAATCGTTTTGATGCTTCGTTCCAGTTTACCACATTCCAGAATGCGTTGATATAATCAGGTCGTCTGTTTTGATAATTCAGGTAGTACGCATGTTCCCATACATCCAAACCTATTACAGGAAATCCTTTGCATTCGGAAACATCCATAAGAGGATTGTCCTGGTTAGGAGTAGAACAGACAGACAGTTTGCCTGAGCTCAAGCAAAGCCAAGCCCATCCTGAACCAAATCGGGTGGTTGCCACAGTATTGAACTGAGTTTTGAAATCATTAAATGAACCGAAAGTTGATTTGATAGCATCCGCCAGCGCTCCGGTTGGTTCTCCTCCCCCTCCCTGTTTCATGATAGTCCAGAACATGGAGTGGTTATAATGACCGCCTCCGTTGTTACGAACGGCAGGTGCATACCTGGAAACATTCTTGCATATATCTTCAATGCTCAGATTTTCTTCCGGCTTTCCAGCTACGGCATTATTCAGATTGGTCACATAGGCATTGTGGTGCTTGCTATAGTGAATCTCCATGGTGCGTGCATCAATATGGGGTTCCAGCGCGTTGTAAGCGTAGGGTAATTTGGGTAATTCAAATGCCATTTATTTTATAGGTTTTGTAAAAGGGGAGCAAAGGTAAAAAAATCTTTTTTCGGACACTTGCATATCGAAAATAAATTTCTATACATTTGCGGCTTATTCTCATTAAAAACCAAACAAAACAAATGAAAAAAGTACTCGCAATCGTTATGGGTGTTGTATTCGTTGGCTTAGTTGCCTGCGGACCTTCAGCTGAAGATCAGAAAAAAATGGAAGATGCATTGAAAGCAGCTGCTGATTCTGCTGCTAACGCTCTCCTCCAACAAGCTTCAACTGCTGCTGCTGATACAACAGCCGCTCCTGCTCCTGCAGACACTACTAAGAAGTAATTTGCTTTTTAATATGTGATAACACCCCGTTTCCGAAAGGAGGCGGGGCTTTTATATTTCATTTTTATTTGAAAATCTCCTCTGCCTTCTTTATCACTTTATCATCTTCATTAAGGATTGGATAGAACCCATCGTTCCTCCATATCTGGCGGGCAATACTTGCTTTGAGAAGATTTTTGATGAGTTCCTGTGAGGTTTCGGCATCCTGATTTGATTTAATCCCCATTTTATTTGAAAGTGCATAGAAGTCGTTGAGGATATTTCCGTCAACCACAAAGGTCTTTCTGAAATTTTCCAATTCCATTTTTGAAAGTTTAGTTCGGTTTTTGTCGGCATAATCAAAACAGAACTGGTTGATGACTCCTTTCACAAAAAGTTCCGTGAGAAATGGTGTTCTGCCGACTGTGTCGAGCGGAATAAAAATATCAGGCGTGATTCCTCCTCCTCCATAAACAATTTTTCCTTTCGGTGTTTTGTATTTCAAAGTATCTTTCTGATGAATGCTGTCTTTATGCATGAGTTCTCCGTTCTGATAGCGGTTGTATTCTTCACTGTAATAATCTTCCAGATCTTTTCCGTAGGGTTTCTGAATACACCTGCCGGTTGGAGTATAATATCTTGCAACTGTCAGGCGGATGGAAGAACTATCCGAAAACATAGTTTCTCGCTGCACCAGTCCTTTTCCGAAAGAACGTCTGCCAACAATTACACCTCTGTCGTTATCCTGAATTGCTCCAGCAACAATTTCACTTGCTGATGCCGATGATTCATCAATCAGCACAATGAGTTTTGTTTCGGTGAGAATTCCTTTGCTGGTTGCTTTGATAGTTTCTTTCGGATGAGATTTTCCTTCGGTGTAAACAATCACTTGTCCTTTCTCCAGAAACTCATCACAGATTTTTACAGCAGTGGAAAGAAGCCCTCCTCCGTTGCCTCGCAAATCAAGAATAAGATTCTGCATTCCTTTTGAACGAAGTGTGGAAGTGTGTTCCAGAAATTCATCATAGGTAGTTTCTGCGAAACGGCTCACTTTTATATATCCTGTTTTTTTATCCAGCATGTAGGCGACCTCTACGCTGTATATAGGAATCGTTCCTCGGGTGATGGTGTAGTCAATTAATTTTTTTGCATATCCGCGCATAATACTAACCGTAACTTCCGTGCCGCCTTTGCCGCGAAGTTTTCCGAGAACATCTTTGTTTTTTATTTTCACTCCGGCTGCCAGCTTCCCTTCAATCTTCACAATTTTATCTCCCGCCTGAATACCCAATTGTTCGGAAGGTCCTCCGGCAACTACTGAAATAACACGAATTGTATCCTTGATAATGTTGAACTCAATGCCGATGCCTTCAAAGTTTCCTTCCAGCGGTTCTCGCATTTCCTGAACTTCTTTTGCCGTAATGTAAACAGAATGAGGATCAAGGTTCTGGAGCAAATCAGCAATTGCTTTTTCTTCCAGGATAGTTTTGTTCACTGTGTCCACATATTCTTCTTCGATGAAATTCAGGACGCTGTTTATTTTATCGGAAGATTTTTTTTCCGATTGCAGAAACCGAATCGGAATCTGATTGGAGAAATTAAGTTTGGAGCCGATGAAAATTCCGATAGCAAGAAGCAAAGAAAAGATTATCGGGAGATAAATTTTAGCGCGATTCATGCAGTCTGTTTCTTATAGCGGATAACTTCCACACCAAACCGCTGAAGAAAATCCACTCCTTCATCGCTTGGCAATCCTTTGTATTCCGCATAGCTGTTCAGGTAAATTACTTTTCTGATTCCTGAAGCGTAAATGATGCGTGCGCAGGCGAGACAGGGTGAAAGCGTTACATATACTGAACAGTTTTCAAGCGGAACATTATTTTTTGATGCGTAGATGATGGCGTTCTGCTCGGCATGAAGCGCCAGGGAGCATCCGCCTTTGCTATCACGCGGACAACCGTCTTTGGGCCATTCAATATCGCAGTTGTGTGTTCCCGCAGGAGGTCCGTTGTATCCGAGAGAAACAATGCGCGTATCTTTTGTAAGAACGGCTCCCACTTTTATTTTCACGCAATGTGAACGCTGGGCAAGATTGCTTGCTAAATCCATGTAGATGTCGTCAAAACTTGGGCGCACAAAAGTTAATTGTTAATCGTTACCAGTTAATCGGGATTAAAATACTTTACTTGCGACTCTTCTCACAGGTTCAGCGCTTCCCATCGTATAAAAATGAAGAACAGGCGCTCCTGCTTTAATTAATTCTTTCGCCTGTTTGGTACACCATTCTATGCCGACTTCTTTTGCGTCCGCATCGCTCTTGCAGTTTTCAACAGCGTCCATCAAATCCTGAGGAATATCCAAGTAAAATGTTTTGGGAAGAATAGATGCCTGTGATTTTGAAGTGAGCACTTTGAGCCCGGGAATTATCGGCACATTGATTTCCATCTCCCGGCATTTTTTTACGAAGTCAAAATATTTCTGGTTGTCGTAAAACATCTGGGTGACCACATAGTGCGCGCCTGCATCTATCTTTGCTTTGAGGTGGCGCAAATCGGAAATCATATTGGGCGCTTCAAAATGTTTTTCAGGATAGCCCGCCACGCCAATGCACAAATCGGTGGGCGCAACATCCAGCACATCTTCTTCATGCAGATATTTTCCTGCGTTCATGCTACCAACTTGTTTCACCAGATCAATTGCGTATGCGTTTCCGCCCGGTTCGGCAACAAAGCTGCGTTCGTTCTTCACCGCATCTCCGCGAAGCACGAGCACGTTATCAATTCCGAGAAAATGCAAGTCAATCAGGGCACTTTCGGTTTCTTCTTTTGTGAATCCTCCGCAGATGATGTGGGGCACGGTATCAATGTGATAGCGGTTCATGATTGCCGCGCAGATGCCGACCGTGCCCGGTCGTTTTCTCACAGAAACTTTTTCAAGAAAACCTCCTTCGCGTTTTTTGTAAACGTATTCTTCGCGGTGATAGGTTACATCAATGAATGCCGGCTTGAATTGCTGAAGCGGATCAATAATATTAAAAATGGACTGAATGCTTTTTCCTTTCAGCGGGGGAAGAATCTCAATGGAGAAGAGCGTGGACTTGGATTGCTTTATGCAGTCAACTACTTTCATTTTTAAAATGATTACACCGATTAGAAAAAAGATTACACCGATGTTAAGGATGGCAAAGGTAATGGATAATGTATAATGGGTAATGTTTAATGGAAATACATCAACCATTCTCAACCAGACATCCCCCTTAATCCCCCTTTCAAAGGGGGAGAGGTGGCTGTGGCGGTGGTGGCGGGAGGATTGCGATTAGGATGTATTTGCGTTTTAGTTCTTTGCCGGGGGCGAAGCGGATGTTTGTTTCGGTGAGGGTGTTGTAGCCCACGAGGGTAACTTCTATATCGTAGCTGCCGGGTTTTATGTTGGCGATGCCGAATTTTCCGAGCGCA